>JAQVMU010000008.1:30103-36371 GCA_028703475.1 Atribacterota bacterium
ATTTCTTCAAGCCATTTATACCACTCCTGCATTCCTTCATTATTCAAACAGGATATTTCAAAAATCTTCATATCAGGCCTAATATTTAATGCTTCGGTTTTTAAGCGTTCAAGGTTAAATGATATATATGGCAACAGATCCATCTTGTTAATCAGTAAAGCATCACATTTTCTAAATATTACCGGGTATTTAATTACCTTATCGTCTCCTTCGGGGATACTAACCAAATTTACCCGATAATTTTCACCCAGATCAAAACCGGCCGGACATACCAGATTACCAACATTTTCAATAAAAAATAAATCAATCTTACTAAAATCAAATGCGGATAAAGCCTTATTTACCATATTGGCATCCAGATGGCATGCTCCATCAGTATTAATTTGAGCTACCTGAACTTCATGTTTAGCAATACGCTGTGCATCACGATCTGTCTGCAAATCTCCTTCTAATACTGCGATATTAATTTTTTTGCCCAGCTCCTCGATTGTTTTCTCCAGTACACTTGTCTTTCCGGAGCCTGGAGAACTCATCATGTTGATTACCGGGATATTGTATTTTTTAAACAGTTGCCTGTTATTTAAAGCCATGTCTTCATTACTTTTCATAATATTTGAAAATACTTTTATCTTTGTCAACACTATTTCCTCCGAATTTGAATATATTTGTTTCTTTATAAATTATAATTATCTCTTGTTTTTTTTCTATTCATAAAAAATTTTTCAGCAATAAGTAATGCTGCATAATCATCATAAGGACAAGGAGGAACAAGAAAGGATAAAGGCAGAAATTTTGATAAACCTGTAGGAGGATTATAGTTATAATAACGTTTTCTAGCCTGCATAGTAGTATTTTTTTCAGATACTTCAGTTATTGCAATATTATTAAAATTTTCAATAATCCATTTTTTTATTTCATCCGAATATGTTCCACTGCCAATTAAAAGATTATTTATGTTATACTTTTTTAATAAAGGTCCTACTTTTTGAATAAGTTCTTTGTTATCAACAACCTCACCAAAAATAAATTTTAATTTACTGTTGACAACAGCAATTCCACATTTCTTTCTCCCCGGATCTATTGCTAATACAGTTTTTACCATCATAAATCCTATTTGTATTTAATATATAATTATATCATTTGTGTCCAGAGAAAATTTTATTAAATATTATTAGAGTATAATACGCTCGGGATGAGAATATATATTCATCCTTTCATTACGAGCAAAACCAATAAGCGTTATATTATTACGATGCGCCATATTTATAGCGCAATCTGTAACCGCAGATCGTGAAATTACAATAGAAATCCCCGTTTGAATTATTTTTTTGATAATCCCGGAAGTTATCCGGCATGAGGTAAGTATTATCTTATCACTGGTATTAATGTCTTTCAGTAATGATTCTCCTAAGATCCTATCTATTGTATTGTAACGACTAATATCCTCAGCAAACAATAATATTATTCCATTTCTGTTAGCTAATCCACAACTATGAACACTACCACTTTCCTTAAAAAATACAGCCTTGTTCTGCATTTCAGCCATCAGGGTAAAAACAATTGAATGCTTTAATACAAGACTATCTAACATATCAGTGTTCTTAATACTTAGCTTTTTGACTTGGTGTTTTGAGTTAATTTCTGATGAAAGATAGTTAATATATTCCGCAGATAAAATGCTATTCTTTGTAATTATATTAACAGAATTATGGTTTGTCTCAATTAATAAGATATCCTCTTTACTTGCCAAAATACCTGTAGAAAACAAGAATCCGGCTCCTAAAAATTTATAATTACCAGGGCTGCAATATAATCTTATTATCTTTTTTTGATTTACATAGATACTTAACTCTATTTCCCGGGCAATTATATCTGTTGTCTCTTCTTTATTACCTTGCCTAATTCTAACAATATTCTTTTTTACTCCCTTATCTTCCGATAACAATTATTCTCTTCTCCTTTTTCGACTCAATTCCTCTGCTCTATTAAAATCACTCTTATAGTTAATGTTAAAGAAAGAATGTAACTTCGGGTCAAATCTTTTTATTTCCCTTTCATTAATAAGGCGTATCTTCAAAAAAGGAAATATGCGCCTTACAGATAATTCATTATTTTTTATATTATTTTCCATTACTTTCAGGCAATTTTTACTGTATATTGCACATAGTGGTTCAAGTAACCCCTGGCTATGAGTGGGAATAACTGCATCATGATTATCGATATTTTCTGCCATATAATGTATTAAATTAGACTTAATAAATGGCATATCATAACCAATTATAAGACTATAAAAAGTCTTTGAATAGTGTAAACCTGAAAATATTCCTCCTAAGGGACCTTTTTGTGGGTAAATATCTTCTACAACTCTGTTGTAATCAGGGAATCTTTTTTTAGGACCAACGAGAAGAAGGTCTTTTTCTGAAAATAAACCGGATGAAAGAATATTAGAGACTACTCTATCTATTAAATTAACACCCAATAATTTCATTTTTCCCTTATCTTTATTTAAACCAATTCTACTACTTTTCCCACCAGCCAATATTATTATAGTGATAGGAGTAAATTTTTCTTTATCCATTAATTTCTGCTCATTTTAGAAAAAATAATCTTTAAAATAAATCCAGGAAGAGGGATTATATCTTTATTTATCAAGACATAACCCCTCTTTAATATCATAAATTGATATATTTTCTTTATATATTATTCTTTTCTTAAATATACATACCAATATAAAGTTGCTACAAAAAATGCTCCACCGATTATATTACCAATTGTCACAGGGACCAAATTGTTCAAAATAAAACTTCCCCAGGTCAAATTAGCTATCTTATCAGTCAAACCTGCTGCGGCAACAACTGCAGCATTTCCTTTAAGCATAATACCCATAGGTACAAAATACATATTAGCAATGCTATGCTCAAAACCACTAGCGACAAATGCCATAATCGGGAAATAAATAGCTAATATCTTTCCTGCAACATCTTTTGCTGCAACTGCAAGCCAAACAGCAAGACATACTAACCAGTTACACACAATCCCTCTTGCTAAAGCTGCTCCCCAACTAAGATTGACTTTTCCACTGGCAATTGATAATGCCTTTGCACCTACTGCAAAATCCCCTGTTTTCCAAAGTTGTGTTGCGTACATTATCCAGACCAGTAAAATGGAGCCAATAAAATTAGCTACATAAATCCAGAACCAGCTGTTTAATAATTTTCCTGTTGACACATTCCCGTTTAAAGTTCCTACCACTATTAAATTATTTCCCGTAAACAGCTCTGCTCCAGCTATTACGACTAACATCAGTCCTACTGAAAATACACTACCAAATAAGATTTTAGAGATTCCATCACCTATATAACTCGCAGAATCATAGGTAACCATTGTAGCAAGCTGTGCACCAAAACCTATATATGCACCAGCTAAAATACCAAGAATAATCATTTTCATCCACGGTAAATCTGCCTTATTTTTTCCAATACCGCAAAATGCATTTGCGACTGCTGCTGGTGCATTACATGGAGCAGTAATATTTTCTACCTTTTGTATTGTTTCTTTCTCTGCGCTCAATTTAATTTCCTCCTTAATAATATTTGCATAATTATTCTGTTCTTTAAGATATTTTCTTTAATTTAACAGCACATACTTTGTATTCTGGTATTTTGGAAACTGGGTCAAGTGCGGCATTTGTTAATAGATTTGCTGCAGCTTCATGAAAATGGAAACTCATAAATACTACACCATTATCTGATTTTTCAGTTATTTTAACCTTTGCCTTAATCTTTCCTCTTCGTGAAGCAACTTCTACCATTTCTCCATCTTCTATGTTCAATTCTTCAGCATCATTAGGACTAATCTCGACTAATGCTTCTTTGTATACTTCATTTAGTCCTTTGGACTTACGGGAAACTGTTCCAGTATGGAAGTGATACAATACACGTCCGGTAGTAAATATTAAAGGATATTCTTCATCTGGAAGTTCTGCAGCATCCCTGTATTCTACTGCGAAGAACTTTCCTTTACCTCTGCTGAATTTTCCTTGATGCAGGAACTTTGTTCCCGGATGGTTAACATCAGGACAAGGCCATTGTAATCCTTCTTTGTCCAGTCTATGATAGAGCATTCCTCCATAAATAGGTGTTAACCGGGCAATTTCTTCCATAATTTCAGCAGGACTGTTATAGCTCATTTCATATCCCATTTTTTGTGATAGATCACAGATTATCTGCCATTCTGGTTTTGCTTCCCCGACCGTTTCAACTGCCTTATGGAACCTTTGTACTCTTCTCTCGGTATTAGTAATAGTACCGTCTTTTTCGGCAAAACTCACACCTGGCAAGACTACATCAGCCATTTCAGCTGTTTCGGTCATAAACATGTCCGATACAACTAAAAATTCAGTCTTTTTTAATGCTTCACGGGCATGGTTTAAATCAGGATCTGACATAGCCGGATTTTCTGCCATAACAAAGATTCCTTTTATCTTTCCATCATGAGCTGCATTAAGGATTTCAACTACTGTCAATCCTACTTTATCAGATAACTCTGCACCCCATGCTTTTGAAAACTTCTCTTGGACTTCAGTATTTGTTACAGCTTGATAACCTGAATAAACATTGGGTAAAGCACCCATATCGCAGGCTCCCTGTACATTACTCTGCCCTCTTAACGGGTTTACTCCAGAACTTTCTTTCCCAACATTTCCGGTTAACATGGCTATATTTGCAGTTGAAAGAACATTGTCTGTACCGCTTGTATGTTGTGTAATTCCCATGGAATAAATTAAAGAAGTGTTAGGACCCTCTGCATAAATCCTTGCTGCTTTTTTAATATCTTCAGCTGGTACTCCCGTAATTTTTTCCACTATTTCCGGTGTGTATTTCAGAACAACTTCTTTTAACTTATCGTAATCTTCAGTTCTTTCTTTGATAAATTCTTTGTTTTCTAATCCTTCATTAATAATTACATTCATTAAACCATTAAATAGGGCTACATCTGTCCCAGGCTTATGTCTTAACCAAAGTGTAGCGTATTTGGTTAATTCAATTTCCCTTGGATCAGCTACAATTAATTTTGCGCCATTCTTAGTTACTGCCTTCTTTATTTCCAGTGCAATAATAGGATGATTTTCAGTAGTATTGGAACCAGTTACATAAATAACGGAAGCATTGGCAAGTTCTTTAATAGAATTAGTCATTGCACCGCTACCAAATGCCTGTGCTAAGCCTGCAACAGTTGCTGAATGGCAAAGCCTGGCACAATGATCAACATTATTGGTTCCCAATACAGCTCTTCCAAATTTCATCAATAAATAATTTTCTTCATTTGTACATTTAGCAGAAGATAAGACGGCTAAGCTATCACTACCATGCTCTGCCTTTATCTTGCCAAATTTATCACTTATAAGATCAAGAGCCTCTTCCCAGGAAACCGGCTCTAATTTTCCATTCTTTCTGATTAAAGGAGTTTTCAACCTATCGTCTCTATGTATATAATCATTACCAAAACGTCCTTTTACACAAAGATTGATTCCATTAACAACACTATCAGGATTAGAAGTCACTTTAACTACTTTTCCATCTTTAATGTTCAAATCAAACCCACAACCACATCCACAGTAATTACAGGTAGTGTGAACTTTCTCAAATTCCCATGCCCTGCCTTTTCCTATGGATGCTTTATCTGTTAAAGCCCCAACAGGACATACAGCCACACATTGTCCACATGAAACACATTGAGAATAATCAGGATTATCATCAGAGCCAATTGCTATATTTGTTTCATGGCCTAATTTATTGCCTAAACCAGCAATAATCTCAGTTTTTTTACCTCTAAATCCTATTCCTATAGCTTTGGATTGTTGGATTTCATTGCAAACCTCAACACATCTCCGACAAAGAATACACTTGTTTAAATCTCTCAATATAAAGGGATTGCTTTCGTCTAATGGTAAATCTTTTTCACTTCTGCCGTATCTGGATTCTTTTATACCTAATTCGTACGCTAAATCCTGCAAATCACATTCACCATTTTTCTCACAAGTCATACAGTCAAGGGGATGAGTGGTCAGTAATAATTCCAATACTGCCTTTCGGGCTTTTATTACCCTTTCATTTTGGGTATGGATTACCATGCCATCTCGAACCGGATATACACAGGAAGCAGCTAAACAAGGCATTCCTTCTACTTCCACAACACACATGCGGCAAGAACCGGGATAATGATTGATTTCAGGCATAGCACAAAGTGTCGGAATTTTTATTCCTGC
>JAQVMU010000009.1 GCA_028703475.1 Atribacterota bacterium
GATTTAAATGATTTATTTAGATTGTTCTCTTTAATTCCAGGGAATATTTTGACTTAATGTAAATATAACTTATAATAAAATAAGGTTGTAACTACATTTAATTATTATTTCAGCCCAAAGAAAGGTCATAAAAAGGTCTGATCTTTTAAATTCTGTAATTTGATAATATTAATGATTATTATCAGGGTGTCATAATATATTGCTTTCATATACTCTTTTTATTAAAATTAAATATTGAAATCTTTTGTTTTTCAATCTATAATTCCTAAATTGATTAAAATTGGCAATTTTCTTTCTTTTTGCATATAAAAGGAAAAAGTAAAAAAATATTATGGAAATTAAAAATAAAATAAATAAAAAACAGAATGGAAATTTAAATAAAGTTCTTTATAATATATCCAAGGCTGCTAATTCTGCTATAACCTTGCAGGAAATCTACAATATTATTTATAAAGAGTTGAATACTGTTATTGACGCAAACAATTTGCATATAGCTTTGCTTGATAAAGACAAAGTTTTTTTTGCCTATTTTATCGATGAGAAAGACACCCTTGATGAGCAAATTGACCAATTTGATGTTTCCGGCACACTGGCAAATTATAATATTAAATATGGAAAATCTCTTTTAGTTGATTATCAACAAATTGTTAAATTTTCTGATGAAGGTTTAATAAAAATCTCCAATATCGGAACCCTTACCAGAGAAACATCCTGGCTTGGGGTTCCACTAAAAATTGAAGATGATATAATTGGCTCAATGGCAGTGGTAAACTATAATATTCCGGGTGTCTATTCTAAAAAAGATATTCGCTTAATGGAATTCGTTTCAGAGCAAGTTGCAACAGCTATTGAAAGAAAAAGAAATGAGGAATCTTTACGACAGAGTCGCCTTGAATTTTCTCATCTGTTCCAGTATAGTCCCGAAGCACTGGTATATGTTGACCAGAGTGGTTATATCCTGGATATTAATTTTCGATTTTCAGAACTCTTTGGCTTTACCAAAGAGGAACTCCTGGGGAAAAATATTGATCAGGGATTCATCCATCCTGCAGAAATGCAGGAACATGCAAAAAAAATGACAAAAATGGCTGCCAATAAACCTATTAAATTTGAATCAATTCGAAAAAAGAAAGATGGCAGTTTATTCCCGGCTTTGATTTCAGCCTCCCCTTTATGGTTTGATGAGAATACACGCAGAATAGTTTGTCTTTACCAGGATATAAGTAATCAGAAAAAGATTGAAGAAACAATACGCAATAATGAAGAAAAATTCGCCAGTCTTTTTAGAAGTAACCCTTTGGCAGCTGTTTATCATGATACCAAGGGTATTATATTAGACATTAATCCAAAATTTACAGAATTATTTGGTTATACCTTAAACGAGATTGAGGGTAAGAATATTGATGATATTAATTTCTATCCACATAATAAAATAGATGAAGGAAGCAGTTTAACAAAAAAAGCTCAATACTCAGGACTTATAAAATACGAAACCAACCGAAGAAAAAAAGATGGAACTATCATACCAGTTCATATCTCAACTTCCCAGGTGAAAATTAATGATGAATTACAGGGAATCATTGCCCTATATCAGGACATAACAGAACAAAAGCAAAACGAAAAGTTAAATCAAGTCCTTTATCATATTTCGCGGGCAGCGAATTCTCAAATTGGATTAACGGAACTCTACTCTATAATACATCGCGAATTAAACCATGTAATTGATGCAAAAAACTTTTATATTGCCTTGCTTGATACAAAATCTGAGCAACTGAATTTTGTCTATGCCTTTGACGAAAAAGAAACAAACTTTTCTTCAGAATATTTAACGTACAAAAACACCTTGACTGGCTACCTGCTTAAAAAAGGTACTTCTCTGATACTGAATTACCATGATATTTGTGATTTAATTTACAAAGGAGATGTAAAAAATCCTGGAGAGATGACTGAAGATATTTGCTGGCTAAGCGTCCCTCTAAAAATTAAAGATAAAATAATAGGATCAATGACAGTCCAAAATTATTATAACCCTGAATCTTATAAAGAAAAAGACATAAAACTAATGGAAATTGTTTCTGATCAGGTTGCTACAGCCATTATTCGTAAACAAGATGAAGAAAAAATAGCTTATATAAGTTTTCATGATAGCCTTACCGGCTTATACAATAGAGCGTATTTCGAGGAAGAGTTAAAAAGAATGAATAACACCCGTTATTACCCCCTCAGTGTAATTATGATTGATGTAAACGGATTAAAAGTTGTAAATGACACATTTGGTCACCAACAAGGTGATCAATTACTGAAAAACCTGGCTTATTTAATGAAAGATTCTTCCCGCCAGGGAGATATTTTGTCAAGGTTGGGGGGAGATGAATTTGCTGTTATTCTTCCTAATACCACTACCTCTGACACAGAACTATTCTGTAAAAGACTCGTCAATAATTGCAAGAAAAATAATTTTAGTCCGGCACATCTTAATCCAAATATATCTGTAGGTTTTGCTATACAGGATGGAAGTTTGTTAGATTTAGAAGAATTAGTTATTAAAGCAGATAAAGATATGTATCAAAATAAATTATTTAATGCTAAAAGTCATGAAAAACATCTTTTAAAGTCTTTCATCAAAATACTTTCTGAAAGAGATCATCATGGAGATAAAGATTTTGTTAATAACACTGAAGTAGTAGCAACTCTGATAGGTAAGAAAATTGGATTAAACAATTATGACCTGAACAGACTTCGTTTACTGGCATTAATGCATGATATCGGAAAAATAGGAGTTTCAAAACAGATATTATCAAAAACAGAAAAACTTACTGGTGAAGAATGGCAAAAAATAAAGGGACATTGTCAAATTGGTTATCATATCACAAAAAGCATTCCTGAATTTTCCTCAATTTGTAAAGAAGTATTATACCACCATGAAAATTGGGATGGATCTGGATATCCAACGGGTTTAAAAGGTGAAAAAATTCCATTATTATCCAGAATTATATCAATAATTGACTCCTTTAATACTATGCAATCTAATAGACCCTACAAAAGAATAATGACTAAAGAAGAATCAATAGAAGAGATAAAAAAGAATTCCGGGAGTCAATTTGACCCTAACCTGGTATCCATCTTCCTGGATATACTAAAAGAAAATTCTGACTAATTTTTTAATTTTTTTCCAAAAAGCTTTCTTTTTTCTAAAAAAGCCCTGACTACCTCTTCTCCATCTTTAGTTGTACATAGGCTGGAAAAAAGTTCTCCTATATAATCAATAGCCTGATGGTAAGGCAGATCCTGCATCTGATATATTTCCCACTTGCCTGCCTGTAAGGATAGAGGGCTTTTTAAAGTATTTTTGTGATTTAGATAACCAAATGATATAATAACAAAACATCAAATTCAAATATATTTAGACTAAGAAATCATTCAAATATACAATCAGCTATTGATTTTTATTCATTATATTTAATTTATGGAGGAGTAAAAGAATTGGTTGAGAATAATGTGTTACAAAAATTTGTAGACTATGTTAAATTAACCTGGGATAGAAAACTGACCGAATCAACGGGTGGAAATATGAGTATTAGGATTGATGATAAAATACATATAACTCCTACCGGATTTATAAAACATTTTTTTTCTGTTGAAGATATTGTTATCACTGACATGAATGGAAAACAATTGGCAGGTAGATATAGAGCTTCTTCTGAAATCAAAATGCATTTAAAAATATATAAAAATAGAAGTGACATAGAAAGCATTTTTCATGCTCATCCAAGAAATGCTCTTATTTGTGCAATTAATAAAATTAAAATAAATACCCATATTTTACCTGAAGCTGCTTTTTTGCTAAATAAAATTGCATATCTACCCTATAGCCAACCGGGAACAGAAGAATTTGCACAAGGTTTTGTAAATGATGTTAAAGGGGGATGCAATACATTTGTCCTTGAAAATCATGGTGTAACAACTTGTGGTAAATCAATTGAGGCTGCATTTGCACGCCTTGAATCTTTAGAAACATGCGCTTATCTATCTGTAATGCAAGAATTAATTGACAAAAAGCCAAATGATATTCCTCTGGAATAAATTTAAAAAATTATATCCTGAATTCTATAATATTTTAAAAAAATAATACACAATATTATATCAATTATATTGATTTATTCTATGATGATTTTCCCTAATAACTGTTCATAAACACTTAGCGCAGTATTATCATGTAAAACAAACCTTATATGTTTAATATGTCGTAGCTTTGGAATCATTTTCTTTATTGTACGAAAGGAAATTTCTGTAGCATCTTTTAACGGGAAACCAAAGGCACCGGTAGATATTGCAGGAAAAGCTACCGATTCAATATGATGGTCTTCAGCTAACATTAAGGAATTCTTATAACAATCTGCTAATAAAACATCCTCAGGTTTGTCTATGCCATAAACAGGGCCCAGGCAATGAATCACAAAGCTATTAGGCAAATTATGTGCTCCGGTAATTACCGCTTCGCCTGGCTTTATAGGCGCCAGCGGTCTGCACTCTTCTTCTAATCCCGGTCCCGCAGCCCTGTGCAAAGCCCCGGCAACCCCTCCCCCAATTCTTAGCTGTGCATTTGCAGCATTTACCACTGCAGTCATATCCTTTTGTAAAGCAATATCCCCTATTAAACATTCTACAATTATTCCAGACACTATTTTTCTCATTATTATGCCTCCTGATTAGTGATAACATTATTTTTATTGCATATAATAATATTAAAATATTTTATTTTAGATAGCAAATCCGGCACATTATTTTTTAATAGAATTTTCATCACTTTTCTTATCTACAATTTTCTTGATTAATATTTTCATTATTCTGGGTAGAATAATGAAAAATGGTTTATTACAGAGATTATTTGCATTGAAATAAAATGAGCTTTAATGATAAACTTAGTTATATGCTTAAAATTCAATATAGATATTGTATAATTATTTTTAGTATTCCTGAAATATTTAAATGTCTGGGGATTTTTTAAATGAATCAGCTAATAATTATTTTATTCATCATTCTTATTTTAGCAGTTGTTTACATCTATCTTATAAAAGGCAGCAAAAGAAAGAGCAGGAAAAACTTATTATGGCAGGAATGCCGAAGACTATTACGTCTCCCTGATAATCTTGCTGACAAAACAATTAAAAGGCATATTGAACTATTAAAAGCACGTCATCCTAATCGCACAGAAGAATGGTATTTGGAAAAAATATTATATGATTTAGAAAGAGACCGACATTGACGTTAAACCCTTATTAACTTATATTTTTGTGAACCTAAGCCTAACTCTTCAGCATATTTCAATCCAACTTTCCAGTCAGTATCTATATGAACATGGGTAAATTTATCTTCTCCATCCTGGTAATCTCTTTCATGCAATACAGAATCCTTCACCATAGAAGCATTATTTACCAGATCAACACATGCACGGTCAAGAGCAACGGGATCAAAAGATGCAGCCATTCCAATATCAGGAGTAATGGCCATATCATTATAATCCAGACAATCACAAAATGGAGAAATATTCATTATAAAGCTGATATGGAAATGTGGTTTATCTTTTAATACAGCGAGAGCATATTCTACCATTTTCTCCTGTACTATTGCCCCTGAAGCATTAGAACCTACGACTGCAGCACTATATTGACATACTGCAACACATTGGCCGCAACCAATACATTTTTCATAGTTTATCTCAGCTTTTTTATCATTATTAAAACGAATCGCCCCCTGGGAACAATTCTTAATACAAACTCCACATCCTATACAATTTTTTATTTTTATTTTTGGTTTAGAAGTAGAATGCATTTCCATTTTCCCATTTCGGGAACCACTTCCCATACCAATATTTTTTAAGGTACCTCCAAAACCCGTCATTTCATGCCCTTTAAAATGCGTTAGAGATAATATAATATCTGTATCAGCAATTGCTGAAGCTATTTTTGGAGCTGGACAATGTTTTGTATTAATGATAATCTCGCGATATTCAGTCCCCTTCAATCCGTCTGCAATAATAACATCACAACCAACCCCAATACGGTTAAAGCCGTTTTCCATTGCTGTATTTAAATGATCAACAGCATTGGCTCTTTTTCCAAAATATAGCGTATTAGCGTCAGTTAAAAATGGCATTCCACCCTCACTCTTTACCAGTTTCACTATGCATGCCGCATAATTTGGTCGAATATAAGCAAGGTTACCGGCTTCTCCAAAATGTATCTTTAAAGCAACAAACTTTTTATTAAAGTTTATTTCCTTCATCCCTGCCTGTAACACTAATTTTTCTAACTTATCAAGTAAATTATTACCCGGGCTTGTTCTCAAATCAGTGAAATATACTTTTGGGTTCTCCATTTATTCACTCCTTTAAATCTATTTGATTGTACATCAAATATTAAACTTTTTTGCTTTAAATTTTAGGAATTTCATGCTCACATGGAACATTAACCTGACACTTCCCACATCCATATCTTGGCTTATATTTCTTTTTTATTATATCCAGAAATTCGGAACATATTACATGATCCTTCCCTTTTTCTAATGAAATTGCATTAGCGGGACATTGTTGTGCACAAATTCCGCATTTAGAACAATATTCTAAAATATTATTATAATTTCTAACTGTTGCTTCAACAAGTAAATCAGTAATTATACTTCCAAACCTTCCTGCTACACCTTTTTTAGTTATTAATCCTTTTGAAAGTCCAAAGGTACCAAGACCACAGATAAAAGCAACATGCCTTTCAGACCAGTTGCTGTTAAATTTTGGAATAGAGTATTCATAGTAGTTTTCCCCTGACCTATTATGATATTTTTCATCTAAAAATGGTACTACAGCCTTATAGCCCGCCTCTTCTAATGTTTGTTTTAACATTAAGCTCACTTTAAGTAAAAATTCATGTCCTTCAATTCGCCCATGGAGCCATCCTTCTGAAGGCCAACATCTGTCCCTGGTATTGCTTTTTCTGACAGACTCGGTAAAAGGGAGAAAAAAAGAGATTACAGTCTTGCCTCCAGGAAGCCATTTCTTTGGATTAATAAAATGCTTTCCTACAATTGACTGGTTTTCTAATAATTGAAAATAAGGATCATCAGTACTTCCAAATGCAAAAATTGGTTCATCGAATATTTTCATTCCTGCAACTGAAGTAGAAAGAGCAATATTTTTATTTACTCTATTATCTGTTGAATCCTCTACAAAAGAAGATGCTAATTTTATAATATATTCCTTATCCATTAGCTTTTTCTCCTAATCTTTTATCCCATATCCTCATACATTATTAAATACTTTTTTATTTTTTCTTAAAATGATATTTACTATATATAATATTATACTTGAGAAATTAGATATTACAAAGCAATCTGGTTTATTTTATAGAGTTGTTTAATAATTATACCTGGCAAGGATTTTGATTCAATCCTTGCCAGGTATAATTATTAAATCATTTTTAAACTATTTTGTTTTCCAATATAAAAGAGACTCAGGTTTTTCCGGTTGGGGCAAATCTGGTACCCCTGGTCCTTTAAAATCATCAGGATTCTCTTTAGGTATCGGGGGCCACAAATCAGCTGGAATTACCGGATGGTAATCAGTTCCAATTAATCTTTCTTCAAACTCTGTACGAACACTTTCTAATTTATCACTATCGGTTAACAAATCTAATGCAGTCCAGCCCAGTACTTTAGTTGCAAAGACTGCTCCCTTCCACCCTATAGACATACCATTTTGCTCCATCTTGGCCAAGCTATGTCCCGGAGAACCTACTGCCTCAGTGGCAGCATTAAAGGCAATAAGTGGAGCTATATAGCTTACATCTCCTGTATCAGCCGATCCCTTACTAGTATCATCTATTGGTTCATGTATACTGCTATCCAGAGGACCCAATGGTATATCATATTTTTCAGACATAGATTGTACAAATTGATTTTCTTCTTCAGTAAAAGTTGGGGATCCGATAGCTTTCATATTCTCAATAACAATATCTGAACCGGTTTTGTTAGGAATTTTGTTATAGAAAGCACCAACTACCTGCATAGTAACATCAGTGCCGGTTCCCAAAGCCCCTGCTCTCATACAGTCATCAATTCCGCCATCCCTGGAACGAAGTTCATCAATATCTTTCATCATAGGCCCCCGGACAACTAATTTCATTTGAGCTGATTCTGGAACCACATTTGGCGCTTGACCACCATTAGTAATAATGTATTGTATTCTCATGGGTTCAATCATATGCTCTCTCAAGAATTCCATAGACATTGAGGCTATCATTAATGCGTCTACGGCTGAACGACCCTGTTCAGGTGCAGCACCTGCATGAGAACTTACTCCATTAAAATCAATTTCCATTATTTGAACAGCCAGATTAGAACCATAATTTGATTCATTCTTTGTTCCTGGGTGCCAGCTTAAAAATACATCACATCCATCAAAAACCCCTTCTCTTGCCATCCATACTTTCCCTCCATGCGTATCCTCAGTAGGGGTGCCGAATAATTTCACAGTGCCGTCAATATTGTGTTTTTCCATGGCTTCTTTTATAGCAATGGCACTGGCAACACTGGCAGCTCCAAATAGGTTGTGTCCACAGCTATGTCCATTGGGCAATGCATCATACTCAGCAAGAATACCAATAACGGGTTTGCCAATTCCTTGAACATATGTGCCAACAAAACTTGTAGGCATACCAGCCAGTCCTCTTTCAACAGCGAACCCATTTTGTTCCAATTCGCTTACCAATAGATCAGATGATTTAAATTCAGTTAAACCAATCTCAGCAAATTCCCATATCTTATAAGAAACTTCACCAATATGGTCAGCATTTTCGTCTGTCCATTCAATTACAGTTTTTTTTGCTTCTTCAATGCTTGCTTGTTCTATAGCTGCATTAACCGGTAAAACGGCGATAATTATTCCAATAATTATAAAAATATTTAAAACTAACAATCTTCTTTTCATAGTTTTCTCCTTATTTTGAGTTATAATTTATTACAAACAAATAATTAATTTACACCTATCCGTACAATTACTCTTTTGTACTATATTTTACTTTTTATTATCCATATAATACCTCCTTTTTTTTAATCCTTATAAAAATAAAAAACCACAAGTGTATTAAACACCTGTGGCCAAAAAACAACCACAGGCACTTATCTTTTTGAGATAAATGCCTGTGGTCTAAATCATCGATATGTTTAGTAACTACTAAACCCGATAGGCATTCACCTCTCGAATAAAGTAGTAATAAAATACAATATTGAATTGTTTTGGTTTATAATTTTCTTTTGTCATACGAATTGTCTTTTTTTTAATTTTTTCAATTTTATCTATTTATAAGTCAATTGTCAATAAAAAATAGAATTTTTTTTGTTTTTTTTATACTTCAAATCCTAAAAATGTTTTTACTAAATAACCTATAATAAATGAAAGTGCAGCTACACCGATACTGATTAATGCCATTTCCATAAATCTTTGTTTAAAATTATAATCATTTGCAATGGAAATATAAAAATTAAATACAAAAATAATTATTAATGCCACAAATATTGTCATCATTAAACTATAGATATAGTTTTTTATTAAAAAATAAGGAGCAATCAATGCTATAACTGTTAAAATATAAGCAACTCCAGTATAAAGAGCTGACTTACCAGCCCTTTTTTGCTCTTCCGGATCTGGCTCTGCTTTAGTAGACAGGTACTCACTGGCTGCCATAGAAAAAGACGCAGAAATACCAGTGATCAATCCAAGAAGAGCAATTGTTCTTGAGTTTTGTATTGACAGGGTAAATCCGGCTAGAGCTCCTGTTAATTCTACAAGTGCATCATTTAAACCCAAAACCACTGAACTCATATATGACAGCTTTTCTTCATTTAACATGTTAATCAGCTCAGACTCATGTTTTTCCTCTTCTTCTATAATATTCTTCATTTCAGGAATAGCACTGTGCATTTGCTTATAGTTTTTTTGTGCTGCTTCTTCCCCTTTTTCCTGCAATTTAATCCCAAAAGTTAGCCCAAAAACACGTGAAACAAAGAGATAAAAAAATACTCTGAATTTATTTACTTTTAGATCTGCCTGAGTATATTTTTTAAAAATTTTAGCATGTTTTTTTTCATCTTCTGATATCTTTGCCAATATTTTCGAATTGTAAGAATCTTTAACTATTTCTGATAATTTTCCATATACTGCCTGCCCTACCAATTCATCCTGTTGAGCTTTTTTCAGCCCCTCTATCTCATTTTGCTTTAATTGTCCAGACATTGCCGGTTCTCCTTATTAAAATAATTTTCAATCTTTCAGTTCTTTCTCAATCATTTCTTTTACAAAAAAATAAGTATGCTTGTCTTGTAAAATAATTTTTTACTAATATGGTCCATTGTTATTATTATATATACTTAATAGTTTTTTTATTATAAAGCATATATATAACAAATCAAAGAATATAAGAAAATGTGAGAGAGTAAAATAAATCCGGGCGGGATTTATTTAGTCGGTTTAATAAGAATATATTTTATATATGGGAGCAATACATTTTTTACTTTTATTTTTTATATAATTCGATTTTCTCCATTATTAATCTTTCTTCCCATATCATTTCCAGTAAAGTCAATTCATCTTTATAATCATTCTCCGATTTATTTTCTTCTTGCTTAATTTCTTCAAGAATTTCAATGGAAAAATTATCTTTTCCAAATCTATTCCAGTCATCCTGAAGAGATTTTACCGGATGACTGCCAAAATCTAATTTAAATTTTGTCATATTTATTCTGCTTTTTAGATCTTTTGCTGCCTCGATGTAACATCTTTTATTTGCCTTAGAGCGTACTGTGAATAAACCCATCTTTTTTTTCATCTGTTTATATTGCAATTTTAATTCTTTTTTGCGATTCATAGATTTTCCCTGTTTCTATTTAAATATTTAAATATATGACAATTTTTATATTTTAAAATAAATTGAGATTATTGATGCAATAACAAAACCTATTATTGCTCCAACAATCACTTCAAATGGAGTATGTCCAATAAATTCTCTCAATCTTCTATCTTTAATTTTTATCTCATCAAAGAATTCTATAATTATTCTATTTAATACCTTTGCTTGCTCACCGGTAGCCCTTCTTACACCTGCTGCGTCAGCCATAACAATAATTGCCAAAATCATGGCTAAAGCAAATAATGAAGTATGCCATCCTTCCCTGTAACCAATTGAAACTGCCACACTTATCGATAAAGCAGAATGAGTACTGGGCATACCACCTGCTCCAAAAAATCTACTGATATCCCATCTTTTGTCTGTGAAGTAAAACAACACTGACTTAATAGTTTGATTGGATATCCATGTTATAAAGGCAATAACAAGAATTGAATTATTAAATATTAATTTCAAGTCATTAATAATATCGACTTCTATTTGCATAATACTCTTTCTTAATTTTTTTATTGCAGTTATTGATAAAATACAGTTATCGTCTAATTTATTGCTATTTAAGCAATAAATTTTTTGTTAAACTTTTACATAATTATAAGATATCTGCCTATATATTCTTATAAAGACAAAGCATTACATTATATTAAATAATATATTGTAATGCTTTCCGGGAAAGGAGATTTTGTTAAGCAAAATATACAGGTTATATATTAAGACATAAATTTTCCATACTACTCTATATCTTTTATAGTACTATTTATTGGAGCTATCAGTAGTGTCTAACCCTGATAGAAAATATTACTCTCCCAGATAAGCTTTTTTCACCCGTTTATCCTGTAAGAGTTCGCTTCCCGTTCCCTGTAACACTATATTTCCCGTTTCTAAGACATAAGCATAGTCTGAAATTTTTAATGCAGCAAAGGCATTCTGCTCAACCAAAAGGACAGTCATTCCTTCCTCATGAATTCGTTTTATTATATCAAAAATCTCTTTAACCAATAATGGGGCTAAACCCAAAGAAGGCTCATCCATCATCAACAGTTTTGGACGTGACATTAATCCTCGGGAAATGGCCAACATTTGCTGTTCTCCACCAGACAAAGTGCCTCCTTTTTGCCATAATCTCTCCTTAACCCTGGGAAATAGTTCATAAATCCATTGTAAGTCTTTCTCAATTTCCTCCCTATTAGTTCTGGCAAAAGCTCCCAATTGTAAGTTTTCCTGTACTGTTAAGTTGGGAAATATTTTTCTTCCCTCTGGAATTAAGGCTATACCTTTTTTGACAATCTGATCAGCATGAATATTATTTATGACCTGGTTGTCAAATTTTACTTCCCCCTTCTGGGGCTTAATTAAACCACAAATAGTTCTAAGTGTAGTACTTTTACCTGCTCCATTAGCACCAACTAAAGTAATAACCTTACCCTTAGGAACATCAAATGTAATTCCCTTTAAGGCGTGTATACCTCCAAAAAAGACGTTTAAATCATTTATTTTAAGCATAATTTGCATCCACCCCCAAATATGCCTTAATAACCTCAGGGTTATTCTGAATTTCCTTTGGATTCCCCTCTGCTATAGTTACTCCATAATCCATGACCAGTATTCTTTTACATATTCCCATTACTACCTTCATATCATGTTCTATTAACAAAATAGTCAAATTAAAGTCATCCTGAATCTTCTGTATAAATTCCATTAATTCTCTGGTTTCCTGGGGATTCATTCCAGCAGCAGGCTCGTCCAAAAGTAATAATTTAGGCTTTGTAGCTAATGCCCTGGCAATTTCCAGTTTTCTCTGCTGCCCATATGGAAGACCTCCTGCTTTCGCTAATTTTAATTTTTCCAACCCTACTTTTTTTAATAACTGCATGGAATTATCATAGATATCCTCTTCTTCGCGTACATAGCCTGGGAACTTAAAGATTGCTGATGCAAGATTTGATTTCAAGTGAAGATGAAAACCTATCATAACATTGTCTATTACTGTTAGATTATTCATAAGTCTCATATTTTGAAATGTTCGAGCAATCCCTTCCCTGGCAATTTTATCAGGTTTTAAACCGGTAATATCTTTCTCTAAAAAATATATCCTATTTATTGTAGGGGTATATATCCCTGTAATCATATTAAAAACAGTTGTCTTGCCAGCCCCGTTGGGACCTATCAGTCCAATAAGCTCTCCCGGATCCATCTTCAATTTAAAATTATTTACAGCTGTCAAACCACCAAACTTCATAGTTATACTATCAACATTTAATAATTCCATTATGTTGCACTCCCTTCAGATGAATTCTTTTTTGAAAACTTGTTAAAATAACGGAAAAAACCTTCCCAGGAAAACTCAATGCCGCCCAAAAGTCCTTTTTGTTTATATAAAATAATAATCAAGATAAGAGCAGCAAAAGCAACCATTCTTAATCCTGGTATACCAGGAATTTCAAACGACCCTAACTTAAAACCTGCCTCTATGGGACGTAAGTATTCTAACAAGAAATTAAATAAAAATGCTGCAATAACCGTGCCGGTTATACTTCCAAATCCACCCATAACAACCACGATTAAAATATTAAATGTCATTAAAAACATAAATGCCTTTGGATCTATTGTAGTAAGAAGACAGGCAAATAACCCTCCTCCAACTCCTGCAAAAAATCCCCCAATGGTAAATGACATAACCTTATGATAAGTAAGATTAACTCCTATTACTTCAGCTGCAATTTCATTTTCTCTAATTGCCATCAAAGCACGCCCATAGCTGCTGTTGATTAGTCCCCTTATGATATAAATTGTAAAAACTGCTACACCCATTGTCCACCATAGATTTGTAAATTCCGGAATCCCTTTGATTCCCAATGCCCCATTTGTTATATTAGGAATATTATTGGCAACAACTCTAATAATTTCTGCAAATCCCAATGTAGCTATGCCTAAATAGTCTCCCTTAAGTCGTAGAACTGGTAATCCTATCAAAAGAGCAGCAATGGCAGCCATCAGCCCACTAAAAAATAGGGCAACAATAAAAGGTGTATGTAATATCGTAAATGGCCAGACTAAAGGCTCAATTATAAATATCATCTCCTTGTAATAAGGGGGGAGCACCAATAAGGCTGTAGTATAAGCCCCGATAGCCATAAATCCAGCATGACCCAGTGAAAATTGACCGGTAAATCCATAAATCAAATTTAAACTTACACCTAAAGTGATATAAATACCACTAAGATTAAGAATTCTTAATTTATATGCATCTAAATAATTCTGTGCAAGATATATTAATAAACCCAATAAAATTAACGCAGATATAGTTAATATTTTTGTATTTAGTTTTTTCATTGTGCTATACCTTCTCCTGGACATTTTTACCTAAAAGCCCATCAGGTTTAAACAACAAGATTAAAATCAGTATTAAAAATATAAAAGCATCTCTATATCCTGATAAACCCGGTAAAAAAGCTACAAACAATATTTCAGACATCCCCAAAATCATTCCACCCAGCATCGCTCCCGGAATATTTCCTATCCCACCTACTACTGCTGCTATAAAAGCCTTCAGTCCTGGTATCATCCCCATCCAGGGAAATAATTGGGGAAATCGTAACCCCCATAAAATACCACCAACTGCTGCCAGGGCAGAACCAATCATAAAAGTTATAGCTATAGTCCTATCTACATCAACTGACATTAGCCTTGATGTTTCAATATCTGTAGAAATCGCCCTCATGGCAAGGCCAGTTTTTGTTTTGTAAACAATATATATTAACATCAACAAAAAAATTGCAGATACTATTACCGAGGCAATGAGAGTTGACTGGATACGAATCCCACCAAATTGATATAGTGTTTTGAAAAATTCAGGACGGTGAACAGATTTTGGAATTCCGGAAAAAACAACAATAGCCAGATTTTGTAGAAAAAAGGACACACCGATAGCTGAAATCAAAACAGATATTTTGGGAGCATCACGTAAAGGTCTATAGGCAATTCTTTCTGATAACATTCCCGTTACAGCAGTTAAGATAATTGCGACTATTGCAGATAGCCACCATGGTAGATGAAAAATTAAAAAGCCAAAAAATAGAAAATATGGCGCCAGCATAAATATTTCGCTATGTGCAAAGTTAATTAATCTTAAGATACCATAAACCATGGTATATCCTATAGCTATTAAAGCATACAAACTGCCCAGGGATAAACCGTTTGCTACATTCTGCAAGAATAAATTTATTGACATAGCATTCTCCTTTTAAAAACTTAGGATTATCATTATACAACTATATAAAATAATTATATTTCATTTATTGACATTAGATTAAAAATCTCAATTCATGATGAAGAGAAGAGATAGAATAATATGTATCTCTTCTATCTCTTCTCTTCTAAAGTATTAATTAATAATACTTATTTAAGGATTAACAGTATCAAAATACTCATAATTGCCATTAACTACTTTCACCAAAACAGCTGGTTTCACTGCATCACCAGTTTCATTTATAGTAATAGAGCCGCCTGCACCGGGGAAATCTACTGTTGCCGCAAGAGCATCTCTAATAGCTACTGGATCTAACGAACCGGCTCTTTCTATAGCATCAAGCATTAAATTATAGGAATCATAGGTAAGAATTGCCACAGCATCAGGAGCTAAATCATATTTTTCTCTGAAAAGTTCGGCAAATTTTTCACCCTCCGGATTTAGAGGCTGATCCTCGGCAAAGAAAGTACTGGCTATTAAACCCTCAGCAGCTTCTCCTGCTAAATCTATTAATACCGGGTTATGTAGAGTATCTCCTCCTAAATACATACCTTCATATCCTAATTCTCTCCCCTGGATTGCGATTAAAGCAACATCTCCAAAATAGCCGGGGAAAAACAGGGCTTCTGCCCCGGAATTAATAATCTGGGATAATTGGGCACTAAAATCCTGGTCACCGGTATTGTATTTTGTATCACTGACTATTTCTCCACCCAGTTCTTCAAATGTTCTTTTGTAAAAATTAGCCAAACCTACTGAATAATCCTGGGCAATATCAACTAAAAGTGCTGCTTTGGTGATTCCCAGGTCATTATAAGTATAACGGGCCATTACTTCACCCTGGAAAGGATCAATAAAACATGCACGAAAAACATAGTCTTTACCCTGAGTAACCAAAGGATTTGTTGCAGTACCGGAAATCATCGGGATTCCTGCTTTATCGGCAACTTCTCCACCCGGAATTGCCATACCGCTACCATAGCTGACAAAAACTCCAATAACGCCATCTCTTTCAATTAGTCTGGATACTGCACTGGCAGCTTCTACCTTATCACTTTTATTATCAACAAGAACCAGTTCAACCGGTTTTCCTAATACTGTGGGGTTTTGTTCATGGGCGAGTTCATATCCGCGCATACAGAGTTCCCCGCCAGTGGCCATAGCACCGGTCATGGGTTCAGAAATTCCAAGTTTGACAACATCTTGTGCAATAGCTGCATTCCCGATAAATATCATTAGTACAACTATTATCAAAATAAATAATTTTTTTTTCATTCTTCTCTCCTTTTAATATAAAACTCATTTTTTGTTTTTAATATACTTATCGTATTAAATAAATATATATTATGTATTTATTTTGTCCCCTCACCTCCTATAATATTTACTTTTTCAGATAAAAGGTACTGAGTATGTTGGCAAGCTTTTGTCTATTTGTTTAATTCTTTCATTTTAATAAAATATAATACACAATTATATTAATAATATAAGGAACTAGTACCAATACTTAGTGTAAGATAACATATTTAATATAACAATATAGTATATCATATTTTTTCTTAAGGTATATTTTCAGCAGTATTCATCTTAAAGTAATTCTAAAAAAACTTTTTATCAGGTTGCATTTTTATAGATATTATCTATTAATGAAAAGCATGGTTTAGGTAAAAATAAAACAATACAGGCTATGGTTATTTTTATTTTTTTTTATTCTTTCTCATTATATAAAAATAAATATTAAATTCCTTTATTTTCTTGCCTATGTTTAAATTCTTCTAAAAAGAAAATCTTGTAGTTACTATTATTTTAAATATTATTTATATTATAGCTCTTTGTTTTACAAAAAACTATTAAATTATTATATTTTATTAAATTGCTAAACATTTTTAAATGATAAAATTGTAAAATACAACTACTAAAATATTAATTATTATTAAAAAGTATCATCTTATTTCGGCCATATTGCCTGTATTTCTTAATATTGTCAATACTTTCTCCGGATAATTGGTAATTATTATATCAATCTTATTTGAAATTAACTGTTTGATTATTTTTTTATCATCAACAGGCCAAACATATACTTTTATATTATTCTTATGGCAGGAATGAATAATGTCAGGTGAAACACTGAAATAATGGGGATGTATCGCATCTACACCCATCCTTTTAGCATAAAACCAGGGTTGGTATAGTTTTGAAACATACAATAATCCTGTTTTAATATCATGGCTTAATTCTTTAATTCTGGCTATGCTGTAGTGATTAAATGAAGAGCATACAATCTTGTTTTCCATTTTCATCTTTTTTATTATGCTTACTAATTCTTTTTCAATATTATTGTATTTTACTATTACATTCTTAATTTCAATATTGATTAACTTAAAACTGCTGGTCATTTCTAATGCTTCTTCCAATGTTAAAATTTTTTCTCCGGTAAATTCAGGAGAAAAGTAGCTTCCGGCATCTAATTGTTTTATTTCTTTTAATGTTAGGTCTTTAATGTAACCAATACCATTGGTGGTACGGTCTACACGTTCATCATGTATGACAACCAGTTTTTTATCCTTTGTCATCTGTACATCAAACTCTATTCCGTCTGCACCAATCTGAAAGGCTTTTTTAAATGCAATTGCTGTATTTTCAGGTGCTATTTTTGATGCACCCCGATGGGCTAAAACGAGAGTATTAATCATTTTTTGTTCTCCTTACATTGATGTTTGCTCTTCCCCTAAAAAATAGTCTTAAATATAAATATCTTTCATTGCCAAGCCATAATTTTGTTTTAAAAAAACTGTAATTAACTACATTCATTAAAACTATATCTTTTTATAGGCAAAAAAGCATGTACCTGCTTTTTATACTCAGCGTAATCCTTACCAAACTTATCATGCAAATATTTGTTTTCTTTAAATGCACTTATATTTAAGAAAAGAATGATTAAAAAAATAAAAAATAATATCAAAAATACTTCAAATAAAGAAAAAGGATGGTTATTTATTCCAATTACTATTCCTCCAAAAATAAATATATGAATACCTGTATAAAGTGGGTGTCTGATGTAACTGTATATTCCTACTTTTATAATTTTTGTAGAAGAAAGAATATGGCCAGCCCATGCATGATACTTCCCCAAATCAAGTTTGGCTTTTATAACTAATAATGTACCGATAATGTTAGCAATCAATCCTAAATAACTGGATAAACAAATATTTTCCAGATTAAAAATAAGATAAATAAATATAACAATAGGAATAGCATAAAATATTTTAATTAATAGAATAACGTGTTTCTGTATTAGTGGTTTCATACCTTCTTTACTTCTAAAATCAGAAACAAAAAAAGAAAATAATGCTAATACAAAAAGGGCAGCAAATTTAAATAAGTATAAGTTCATCTTCTTCCTTTTTATTGCCTATTTTTTTAATACTATTCATACCAAACAAAATATTCATTCAGCTCTTTTTTAATACTGCGATAGCTATTTAGCCTTGCATTAAAATCAGGATAACCTAAAGATATACAGGCAATTAATTTCTTTTTGCTATCAATTTCTAAAAATTTTTTAATTTCACCGGCATAGCCAGTTACTGAAGCCTGTATACAACTGCCGATACCTTTACTATAAGCTGCCAGAATAAAATTTTGGGCAAATAACCCCATGTCAAATATAGACCAACCGCTTAGATTCTTCTCCATAAAGAGAAATGCCACACACGGAGCTCCATAAAATTCATAATTCATTAAATTAAACTTTTTCCTCTCAACTTTATCTTCCCTTGCAATTCCTAAAATTTTAAGCCTCCGGGCTCCATGTTCTCTTGTTCTCTTTTCCATTTCCGATGGCCAGTCAACTGGAAAATCAATATCCGGTTTTGGAGGGGTTTCGCTTTTTGCTAATTCTAATAACTTTTCACTTAATTTATTTTTCCTGGTCCCGCTTACTACTGCTACATCCCAGGGTTGTGTGTTAGTGTAAGATGGTGAATTTCCGGCAACTTTTAAAATTTCCTCTATGTCTCCTCTTAAAATATCTTTAGCTAAAAAACCCCTGATACTCTGTCTTTTTATTATTCCTTCATAAAGATCCATTGTGACCTCCATTAAGAATTAAAATTTTCTAAAGTAATGGTTGATTTTGTTATGGTAATCACCCTTTACAGCAACTTAAATTGTTAATAGATAACCATTTTTTTTGAGCCAGTTTCTCTGTATTTTATAATCCGGCATTATTGAATCAACTTTTTTCCAAAAATTTTTAGAATGATTTTTTTCAATAATATGAATAAGCTCATGGACAACTACATAGTTCACAACTGAAATTGGCGCCATTATCAGTCGCCATGAAAAATATAGATTATTTAATCCGGTGCAGGAACCCCATTGTTTGCAGGCATTGGAAATTTTTAATTTATTATAATCTAAACCAATTTTTTGGGCATAATACTTTGCACGATGAAAGATTACATTTTTGGCTTCCTTCTTATACCAAAGCATAAAAGCAGACCTTATATCAATAACTTTTTCAGACAAACTAAAAAATCCTCTGTCAAATAATAAAGGGCTTGCCTGCTCTTCTGAACTAATTATTCTTAAGGGATACCTCTCTCCTAAATAAAAAAATTTCTCACCATTAACAAATCTTATTTGAGAAATTATTTTATCGCGGGAATTTATTTCTTGAATCTTTTTTTCTATCCACCTTGTATGTTTAGAAACTATCTTTTCAATTTCACTTTCTTTAAATTTTAACGGTGTTCTAACAATTAAAGAAGTATCATCACAAACCTTTAAAGAAACAGTCTTTCTATTGCTCTTGATAATCTTTTTTATTTTTATTTCCATTTTATCCACCAAATTGCTAAATTATTACATACAATTTTATGTTTTTTAAATCTAAACAATGCTTCAGTATAACATGGTTATACTATTAGTATTAAAAAGCCGGATTAGTTGCAACCGTTTTATAATTCTTGAAAATAATCTGTAATCCCTTCCATTATAGCTGCTGCAAACTCTTTTTGGAAAGCAGGTTGCAATAAATACCAGTTATCTTCAGGATGCATCATAAAAGCAGTTTCTATCATTACACTTGGAATCTGTGGGCGTCTTAAAACAACCAAATCACTTCTCTGCCAAACTCTTGCCAAGGGTAAACCAATTCTGCTTATCAATTTTTCCATCATGATTTCTGCTAAAATCTCATTAAAATCAAAATTATAAATAGTCATATGTCCATGATAATTTACAGCATCTGCTCCTACAGCATGGGCATTAGCATGAATGCTTATAAACAGGTCTGCTTTATTACTGACAGCAAAATCAATGCGTTCATAGAGATCCACATTTACATCCCCACTACGTGTCATAAGCACTTTCGCCCCGTTCTCTTCAAGCATGTCCTTGAGGTATTTACCAATTTCCAATACTACATCTTTTTCATGAACATTTCCAGGACCAATAGCACCGGTATGATTCCCTCCATGCCCTGGATCAACAACTATAGTGCGTCCCTGTATCGGATTATTGCTGTTGATTTCAGGGGATTTACATATGCTTATCTCCAGTCCTGTTTTGCTCCATTGATAATCAAAACCGGTTATAGATTGATAAAGACCAACTGTTATTATCATTGCGTCTTGACCTTCTTCCGGAATAGGCTCTACTTTTATCTCTTGTAAAGAAGGTGCCATACCTTGATATATAATATTATTACTATCGCTCATACCATATAAAACAATCCTGAGTCCGTTTTTATCATCTTTTATGAGAAAAGGAATGCCTTCTTTTATATCAATGACAACTGTCACTTTTTCACTGTTTTCGCTAATCCGGATTTTAGAAATATCACCACCGGGATTTTGGGGTGAATTTTGAACTTCGCGAACATCATCCTCATGAATCAAATAATTATTTTCTCCCAATTTCACACGCAGATAGTCTCCCGCAGTGCCCGTAACCTCAAAAAGTGTCCCGGGTAATAAGTAATATCCTAATACTTCAGTGGGCAAACCATCTCCACCCAGGGTAGAACTTTGAAAAGCAAAAGAATCTTCTTTAACTCGATGAATTCTGGCTTGTTCACCTGCCACTTCAACCACTTTTAGAGAAGGCTTAGAAAAAACACTAACCTTACCTGGCAGTTCTTTGCTTATTTTCTCATCTCCCTTGTGTAAAGTAACTGTGATAGCCTGGGGAGTCATTTCCCCCATTAAAAGTAGATCTTCTTCTTTGATTGTATAACTGCCTTTATATATTCCTCTGCCATTAAGCGGCAAATTAGAATCTAAGAGCTCTTTCATGTCAATTTCTTTTGACTTTTTACCAATCTGGAAACTGGCCTCAGCTTCCGGACTGCCCTGAAACATTACCCTTATTTCATCGCCGATCCTCAACTCCTGATTTTTTTGAGGTTGCATGCGGGTGGAATGAATTGTTAAAGGGCTGGTTGGTATCTCTTCCCATATCCGTGGATAAAACACTGTTCTCTCAGCTGATGTTTGCTCATTTCCGCGAGCGGC
Organism: Atribacterota bacterium; assembly: GCA_028703475.1. NCBI lineage: Bacteria > Pseudomonadati > Atribacterota > Atribacterota bacterium. The sequence goes on from JAQVMU010000009.1 coordinate 21,717, forward strand.
AGTAATCACAATTGGCACTCTTTCTCCCTCTGGAATATCAATAACAGTAAGGAAATTACCGGTTCTAAAGTCATGAAGCTGAACCTCTTCATCATTAACAGTAACACTGATATCAGGTGAAGCATCAGTTGTTCCAAAAACATACAAAGGACTATTCCATATAGTTAGTTCTGTTTGGGAAGGGAATGCTACATTCAAATAAGGTTTTTCTATCTCTTCCTGCCACATTCTTAGTTTTTCTAATATTTCAAGAGAAAAGCCCTTCTCATGGACTTCTCTGACAAATACCCTCTGCTCTTGTTCCGGTAATTCTTCCAATAAATCAATAAATTCTATTTCATAAATATCGAGTTCTCCCAGGGTAGCAAGATATATGGCATAAATAGCGGGAAATCTCCCTTCCAGATATTCACGTACATTAATAGTATTTGCGAGAGATATAGTAATATATATAAATAAGATAAAAATTATAATTAACAAACAAGATATTGTTCTTTTCATTTACTCTTTAACCATTCATTTTACTGATTATTTCAATTGTCTATTTATTTTTATAATGGATAATTTTATTTAATAATTTGGGTATATTTCCCTTAAACTCTTTTGCCAGTATATCCATATACACCTGGTTATAAGTTTCTCCACCTAAAATATATGCTTCTCTTCTTATGCCAATTTCCTTAAACCCGCATTTTTTATAACATCTTATTGCTCTCTTGTTAAAAGAATGAACTCTTAAAAAAATACTATTCATATTTAATAAATTAAAAGAATAATCCAGCAATAAATTCATTGCTTCAGTCCCATATCCTTTGTTCCAGTATTTTTTGCTACCAATAAATATGCCTGCCTCGGCTGTTCTATTTATCTTGTCTACACTTAATAAACCACAAATACCTATCAACTCGTCATTTTTTAATTTTATTATAGAAAAATGATATCCTTCCTTGTATAAATTTTCCAATATTTGTTTTTCTTGTTCTATTGTAAAAATACAAGGAGCAATTGACAGGTTTAAAGTCAAATCGAGATTATTTACCCATTCAGTGAACTGCTGTGCATCATCTATATTTATTGGTGATAAATATAGATTTTTATCAACTATTTTTTTAAAATATTTAATAAGAATCTCCTCCGATCTAAAATTTACCCTGAACCCTTTTTATGTCTTCTTTCTATTCCTGGTCGCTACATCAAATACTACTGCAGCTACTAAAACAAGGGCTCTTACAATATATTGATAGGATATATCAATACCCATCAAATTCATACCACTGGTCAATGACATCATTACAAAGGCACCAACAATAGATCCGGTAACTTTTCCAATACCACCTGAGGGTGAAGCACCGCCTACAAAAGCGGCTGCTATTGCATCCAATTCAAATAATGTCCCTGCTGTTGTAGTTGCTGATTTAAAACGGGAAGCATACAGTATACCTGATAAGGCTGCAAGTACTCCCATTGAACAAAATACAATATATGTTATTTTTTTTACACTTATTCCTGTTAACTGTGCGGCTTCTGGATTACCGCCAACAGCATAAATATGTCTACCAAGATTGGTTCTGGTCATAACAAAATGATATAATAGCACCACGACTATCACAATTACTGCTGTCCATGATAGACCTCTATATCCTGACATTATCCAGGTAATAGCTCCGATTAATGCTGACATAAAAATCAATTTTAGAATAAAAAAATGGACTGGAGAGACTTTAAATTTATGGTATATCATCCTATTGCGTTTTTTGATTGCACTAATAATATAAAATATAATTACCAAAATTCCCAGCAAAAGTGTCAGTTTATGCACTCCTGCTAAAATTCCTATATCAGGAGTATAAGGAATATCAGGAATATAACCATTTCCTATAGCATTAAAGGAATCATTTGTAATAACAACGGTACCTCTGTGCATGGTTACCAGCTGCAATGCTCCTCTATAACCCAACCAACCGGCAAGTGTGGCTACAAAAGCAGGTATTTTCATCTGCCCTACTAAAAAACCAGTCAAAAAACCTGCCATAGCCCCTAAAATTACTATTAAAGCTATGCTAACAGGAGCAGACATTTGCCAGAATTCCATTGCAGTCGCCACTACTGCACCTAAAAAACCTGATAGGTAACCAACTGAAAGATCGATATGTGATATTATTATTACCAGTGTCATTCCAATGGCTAATATTGCTATATACCCGGTCTGATTTATTAAATTGCTTATGTTCCTTGATGAAAGAAAAATACCTTTTGTAGTAATAGAAAAGATTATTATAATAACCAGTAAAGCAATATACATACCCCATTCACGAATATTCTCTTGAAACATCCTGTTTACATCTTTAATTAATGTGGCTTTTTCAGGATTATTTGCTCTTGCCATCAGACCTTTTCCCTCCTTCTTCAGCAAAATCGTCACGTGCACCAACAATATATGCCACTACATGCTCCCGAAATGTATCAATATCACCTGTAACCTCTGTATCGCAGACCTTACGTCCCTGGCGTAAAACTATCATTCTATCACTAACCTGATAGATATCCTCTATGCGATGACTTATTATAATAATGGAATTACCCTGTGCCTTTAGTTCTTTTACCAAATCAAGTACTTTTTCAATTGCCGCTACACTTAATGCTGCCGTTGGCTCATCCATTATAGTAACTTTGGCATCAAATGCAGTTGCACGGGCAATTGCTATCGCTTGTCTTTGGCCACCAGAAAGGCTTTCGACTCTTAACCGAACAGAAGAAATATCAATTTTTAATCTATTCAAGAGTCTTTCTGTTTCTTTTTCCATGTAGTGTTCATCTAATATACCTATCGGTCCTAATTGCATGCTTGTTTTTTCTCTGCCCATAAATACATTTGCAACTACATCTAAATTATTAGCAAGTGCCAGATCCTGATATACCATCTCAATTCCCTGCCGGTGTGCATCCTGGGAACTTGTCATATGTATTTTTTTACCTTCCACAATAATTTCTCCTCCATCCGGGATATATGCCCCACTGAGGATTTTCATTAAAGTAGATTTACCAGCTGCATTATCTCCAACCAATCCCAGTACTTCATTATGATGTAACACCAAATCTACTCCTTTTAATGCCTGCACACCGCCAAAATTTTTTTTAATATTACGCATTTCTACAACTGGTATTTTTTCAGCCATAGTTTTCCCCTCTTTGTATTTGTATAGGAATAATTATAATTTGATAAGTGCTAAATAAAATCTAAATAATTCCATTTTTTTATATATATAATCTATTAGAAGTAGAAGCCTATTATAAATATTTAATAATTGTTTGCAAGTGGACGAAATGAGACACCCTTAATGCTTTGAGAAATTTTTCCTTCGTCCACTTGCCATTTTAAGTCAAGGATACAAAATTTCTTATTAAATCAGATTCTAATTATTTTTAGTCTAATCCGGTAAACTCAGAGGCATCCCAATAACCGGACTCTATTATTGCTTCTTTAACATTACCCTGGTCTACTGCAATAACTTCAGAAGGCTTTGCAGGAACATCGATTCTTCCATTATTGTAGGTATGAGTAGCTACCGGAACACCGCCTTCCAGGAATATTACTGCTGCATCACTGGCATCCTGCACTAATGTTCTAACGTCCTTTAGGACTGTCATTGACTGTTTACCATCAATAATATACTGAACTGAAGGTATTTCAGCATCCTGACCGGTACTAACATAACTGGTTACATCTGTATCATCAGCAAAGGCATCAGAAATAGCTCTGGAAGTTCCATCATTAGGTGCCAGTATAAAAACATCTCCCTTGTCTTCAGCACTGGCAACAGTTAGATTGGCCTCAGCAAGATTCTTTGCCGTAGTGAAGTCCCATTCAGTAGTAATCTGACCCAGGATTTCTCCCATTTCGGCACGAGTAAGCTGGGCTTTATCCTGTAATTCAATTGCCTTACTTGAATTCTTAATTACAAAAGTACCATCAGCTATCTTAGGTTGCAAAACATTCCATGCACCTTCAAAGAAAAGGAAAGAATTATTGTCGGTAGCAGCACCGGCATACAGATAAAGGGGGTTTCCGCTTCCGGTAGCTTTGTCAACCAAATACTGAGCTTGAGCTGCTCCAACTGCAATACTGTCAAAGGTTACATAGTAATCAACTGATTCAGTCTCGAGAATCAACCGGTCATAAGAAATAACCTTTAAACCAGCTTCCCTTGCCTCATCTGCTGAGGCGGCAGCGGCAGTTGCATCATGAGGACAAATTATTAGTATTTTTGCACCTTTGGTAATTAATGCCTCAACATTTTCTTTTTCTCTTGCAGAAGAGCCCTGACTAAAGAGAATCTCAGCACTATAACCGGCAGTTTCCAGCGCATCATTAAATCGTGCTTCATCCTGTATCCATCTGGGTTCATCCTTGGTAGGAAGGACAATACCAACTTCAACTGGTTGCGCAAAAGAAAAACTAACAATTGAAGAAACAAATATCAGAACTAAAATCCAAAGAATTGACTTTTTCATTTTTTTCTCTCCTTTTTAAATTTATTAATTGTTTTCTGTTGGTAAAATTGATTGTGAGTGTTCCGGTATATCACCACCTCTCTTTTTCATATTCAATAAATCCATAGTAAATTGTTAAAAGCAAACCCTTTATTTATGATATATTTACCTGATTTTAAAGTCAAATTTTTATCCACTTATCTGTTGACTGATTACTTTTTATAACTGCCTCAACAAAAGAAAGTCCTGTTATTCCTTCTTCTATGCCGGGGAAATCCCAACCGCTCTCCCCGCCGGGGCATGAATGCTGATTATCCTTATGACAGCGTATTGCCTTAAATACTGCGGCATATATATTTGCAAATGCACAGATAAAACCTTCCGGGTGTCCTGGTGGAAAATTAGATGCGTTTAGTGCATCCTTACATAATGCAGAAATGCCTTTTTTAAATATAGTGGTGGTACCGTCTGAATTCATCATTTCTAACACTTCTGGAAATTCTTGATCCCAGGATAGACCAGCCTTGTCTCCGTATATTTTTATTCGAAGAGCATTTCCTTCTCCTGTTGAAACCTGAGAAGCATGAAGCAGGCCATTGACCATATTATTAAATTTAATAAGTACTGTACCATTATCTTCAAGTTGATTTCCCGGTATAGCAGATTCAAGGTCAGCACATACCCTCTGAGGAATTAAACCGGTAATAGTTTGAACAAGGTTAATAGCATGAGTCCCGATATCTATCATGGTATTGGAGGGACCGGAGATAGCAGGATCAAGGTGCCAGGTTTTAAATGTCTGTGGATTATTAATAAGTGGAGAGAGCCATCCCTGGTTATAGCTGACTATTATATTTATTATTTTGCCCAACCTGCCTGATTTAACCAAATACCTGGCTTGTTTAATCATCGGATAACCTGTATATCCATGAGTCAAAGCTAAAACCATTCCTGTTTTTTTCTGAATATTTTTGATTTCCAGGCATTCAGCAAGAGAAATTCCCATGGGTTTATCAGTTATTACATGAAAACCATTCTCTAAAAATGCTTTTATCATATTGTAATGCAGAAAATTGGGAGTTGCAATTATTACAAATTCAATTCTCTTTTCATGTGGAAGACTGTTTTCATTTTCAATCATCCTGGAATAATCACAATATATTCTATCTCTTTCAATTCCCAGCTCCAAACCACGCTGCAGGCACTCGTCAGGGTTATTTGAAAAGACACCTGACTTTATCTCTGCTTCATTGTAAAAATTGGCTGCTACTCTATGTGTAAATCCTATAAAAGAAGTTTTTCCTGCTCCGATTATTCCTCCAAATAGTTTATCCATAGTGAACCTCCTTAGACAAAGCTACTCAGGGTCAATAATTTTACAAATTTTTTGCAGTTTAATGAATTGCTGTAGATATTGTATCTTTTTACTTAATATTATATATTAAAAATGTTTATGTACAAAAGTTTTTTTCTGACAAATGCAATAGGAATACTAAAAAGCCTCATTTTTTAACTGAAAATAAAGAGCATAAAGGATCAACAAATACTACTGATTTATATCTTTTTCTAAACCTATAACCGCAAATTGGCTATTATATAAATCCGCATAAAAACCATTTTTTTGCAATAACTCTTTGTGGGTTCCTTTTTCAACAATATCTCCTTTATCCATAACCAAAATTAAATCTGCTCCCTGAATCGTAGATAAACGGTGGGCGATTACAAAGCTCGTTTTTCCTTCCATCAGGGAGAGCATGGCATTTTGAATATGTAATTCTGTTCTGGTATCAACACTGCTGGTTGCTTCATCAAGAATCAATACAGATGGTTTTGATAATATTGCCCTGGCGATGGTCAGCAATTGTTTTTGGCCTTGAGACAGATTACTCGCTTCTTCATCAATAACTGTATCATATCCAAGGGGAAGTGTCTTGATGAAATGGTCTGCATAAGCAAGCTTTGCTGCCTTGATTACCTGTTCCTCTGTAGAATCAATTTGGCCGTAGGCGATATTTTCCTTGATACTTCCTTTAAACAGCCAGGTATCTTGCAGAACCATCCCAAAAATATCTCGCAAGTTAGCCCTTTTCATATCAAGTATATTTTTTTCATCAACAGTTATTTTTCCAGCATCAATTTCATAAAAACGCATTAATAAATTTACTAAGGTCGTCTTTCCTGCACCAGTTGGGCCAACAATGGCAATTATCTGACCTTTTTTAGCTTTAAAACTCATATCTTTGATTATTGTCTTGTTTTTATCATACCCAAACTTAACATGATTAAATTCAATATTTCCCTGTGGTTTACTTAAAATTACCGGGTTTTCTGCCTCAGGAATTTGCTCTTTTTCATCAAGGACTTCAAAAACCCTTTCAGCAGCGGCTATTGTTGATTGAATAATGTTAGCAATATTTGCTGCCTGGACAATAGGATGAGTGAACTGCCTGGAGTACTGGAGGAAAGCCTGTACATTACCAATAGTAATAGTGCCCCTGGCTACTGCAATTCCACCGAGAATAACAATAAAGACATAACTAATATTGCTTATGGCAATCATTAGTGGCATAATCATTCCGGATATAAATTGTGCTTTCCAACCAGCATCATATAGCTTATCGTTCAGCCCGCTGAATTTTTTAATTGATTTTTTCTCATAGTTGAATGCTTTTACAATTTTATGACCGGTATACATTTCCTCTACATGACCGTTCAATTGACCTAATATCTTTTGTTGTCTTGCAAAATGCCTCTGTGACTTTCCGGCAATAACCCTGGTTACAAAGAAACTTGCCGGTAAGACAAAAAGTGTTATTAATGTTAACATCGGACTTATGGTCAGCATCATGATAAAAATTCCTACTAATGAAACTATTGAGGTGATTAATTGGGTAATACTCTGCTGAAGGGTATTACTGATTGTATCAATGTCATTAGTAACCCGGCTCAGTATTTCTCCATGAGTTCTACTGTCAAAGTAACTTAGCTGCAAACGGGTCAGCTTATGACTGATTTCCTTTCTCATATCATAAACAGTCTTTTGAGTAACATCTACCATCAGATAATGCTGTAGATAGGTAAAAAGTGCATTAAGAATATATAAAGATATTAAAATAAAAATAATATTAAATATATAGGGAAAATCAATAACTGCACCGGGAACATTTTGTAGTTTAAGGAGAAACCCTTCAAATAGTTTGGTAGTTGCCCTGCCCATCACTTTGGGACTTATAATAATGAAAACAGAACTGGCGATAGCCGCAAAAAAGGTGATGCTGATTTTTACATTATGTGGTTTTAAATAACTAACCAGTCTCAACAAAGTGCCTTTAAAATCTTTGGGTTTTTCAACTGGTGTAGTCAAGCCGGAATGACCTCCCGGACCACGACCAAGGCCTCTTGCAGAAATACCTGGTTTTCTCTGTTTTTCACTCATTCTTTTTTTCCTCATTTACCTCTGTGATACAACTATCTCTTTATATACTGCACATGTTTTCATTAAATCATGATGTTTGCCTATACCGGATATCTGACCTTCATCTAAAACTACAATCTGATCAGCATTCATTACTGTAGTAACCCTTTGGGCAATAATTAGTACAGTTTTATTCTTTGTTTCAACAAGCAATTTATTACGTAATTTTGCTTCTGTTTTAAAGTCAAGCGCAGAAAAACTATCATCAAAAATGTAAATATCAGGTTTCTTCGCCAAAGCCCTGGCTATGGCTATTCTTTGCTTTTGTCCTCCGGACAAATTGCTTCCACCCTGGCTAATCATTGAATTATAGCCATCAGACATATTATTAATAAAATCAGAAGCCTGGGCAATCTCAGCTGCCTTGATAATCTCATCACCAGATATGTTATTATTTCCAAAACTGATGTTTTCTTTTACGGTTCCAGTGAATAAAATAGCCTTCTGAGGCACTATTCCAATCCTGTTGCGTAATTCAATCTGGGGTAGTTCTCTTATATCTATGCCATCAATCATAACACTTCCTCTTGTTGCATCATAAAATCTTGGAATAAGATTTATTAAAGTTGTCTTCCCTGAACCGGTACTTCCGATAATAGCAGTAACTTCTCCTGGTTTTGCTTTAAAGGAAATATTTTTAATAGCAAATTCTTCACAACCCTGATAACAAAAACAGACATTCTCAAATTCAATATTTCCTCTTTCTTTATTATCTGTAACATTGTTTCTGACAATTTTATCTCCATTATCTTTTTCATTTTTTGAATATTCCCTGCCTGATAGATCCAGATCTTTAATCTTTGGTTCAATATCCAAAACTTCATTAATCCTTATCGCTGATACCGCTGCTCTGGGTATCATTATAAATATCATGGAAACCATAATCAGGGAAAACATAATCTGTGTAGCATATTGAATAAATGCCATTAAATCCCCTACCTGCATATTACCGCTATCGATTCTGATACTCCCCTGCCATAGAATAGCCACAATAGTAAGATTAAGAATCAGTGTCATAAGTGGCATTAATGCAGACATTAGTATATTGACCTTTTTGGTAGTATTTGTTAAGTCATAATTAGTATTATCAAAACGACTTTTTTCATATTCTTCCCGATTAAAAGCCCTTATAACCCGGATACCTGTTAAATATTCTCTGAGCACTAAATTCAACCTGTCAACTTTATTCTGCATGGATTTAAAAAGTGTTGTACTTTTTTTTGCAACCAGAAAAATAATTATTGTTAAAACAGGAAGGATCCCAATCAATAATAATGCTAATTGGGCATTCCTGGATACTGCCATTATTATGCCGCCAATAAAAAGAAGTGGTGCTCTTAAAAACATTCTAAGCATTGTCACTGCTAATCGCTGAATCTGGGTAATATCATTAGTAGTCCTTACAATAAGGGAGGCAGTGCCTTTTTCATTGAACTCTTCCAGGGAGAAACTTTCCACTTTTGTGAACACCATTGAACGAAGGTCTTTAGCAAACCCGGCAGAAACTCTTGCCGATAAGTAGCTTCCAATAAGAGAGCCGGTCATTGCTATGATAGCAACAATAATCATAACCCCACCAACTCTTATAATATAACCGATATCCTGATTAACAACACCTGTATCGACCACATCTGCCATCAATGTAGGTAAAAATAATTCTGCAATAGCTTGCAAAAAAACAAAACAAATAATTCCAAGTACTGAAAGCCAGTAAGGTTTTAAATTTTTTAACAACTTAAGCAATATTATCTCTCCGGTATATAATTTTAATTTTTAAAATTATAATATATAATGCCTTTTAGATATTTTATAAATATAGATATGAAAAATCTACCATAAAATACACTTTTTTCTTTTCTTTGTAAAGCAATAAAAATATTCGGTGGGAAAAATTATAAATATTGGGAAATAAGTAAAATCCCATTTTATTTATTTGTAAATCTCGCTCCGATAAAATTGACAAGAGCAACAAGAGTCGTGGACAAAACAATCATTATAATACCTAATGCAGAGAGCCTTCCCCACAGCCCATCATTGGCAAAACGAAGAATCTGAACAGCCAGAACCTCAGTTCCTGGCCTGGACAGAACTACTGAAAGAGTCAATTCACGTAAAAACATAGTAGACATAAGAACCCATGAAGAAACAATACCCGGGATCAGTAGGGGAACTATAATTCTCCACATAGTAGTAAGCGGTTTTGCTCCACAAACCATAGAGGATTCCTCGAGATGTTTGTGTATCTGTACAAAAGCACTGCTTAAGGGACGTATGCCATATGGGAGATAAGTGGCAATATAACCTATTAGTAAGGCCCAGATAGTAGCATAAATGGGGGTGCGAACAAAGAACCACATGAATCCTACTCCGATAACAATGCCAGGAAAAGAAAAAGATAAGAAGCTTAATGACTCCAACAAGCCGGATGCTTTTGTTCTTATCTTTACAATAGTATATGCTACAAAGATAGACAAAACCACTCCAAGGGTGGCTCCAAAAACACCCAGGAACAGGCTATTTTTTAATGATAAAAGTGAAATAGGATCACTGATAACATCAGACCAGTGATTCAAATTCATCATGGAAAAAGCCCTGGAGCTTGGTACCATAGCATACGGGGTTAATGAAGTATATATTAAAACCAGAACCGGAAGTACAATTAGAACAAACATTAGAATACCAAGAATAACAAATAAAGGTATTTTTGCCTTTTTAAGTTCAATTACTGTAGGCCTATACCCACGGCTGGAAATAGTAACGTATTTTTCACTTGCTGAAGTCATATATCTATATATATAAATAAGGGTTACTGATGTAACTAAAACACTCATCCCTATAGCTGCAGCTTTACCATAATCCACTGCAAATCCTATTGATATTGTCCGGTAAATATGAGTTGACAAAACATAAATTCTTCCTGGCATACCAATTACAGATGGCACAGCAAAGGATGCCATACAACGAACAATACATAGAATAAATGAAGCCAGTATTGCTGGTTTCAGAACCGGTAGGGTTATTCTAAATAAAGTCTGTCCGCTATTTGCACCAAATACCCGGGAAGATTCTTCTAAATTTACATCAAAAGAAGCCATCGCCGGTGCAATGATAAGATAAGCTATTGGCATGTCAAGCAATCCTTCAACTAACATCATTCCCCAGAGGGAATAAATATTAAGAGGAGAACTTTCCAGCGAAAATAGCTGTTTTAGTATAAGATTTAATATACCATTAGATGGATTTAATAATAATACCCAGCTAACTGAAAAAAGTATGTGTGGAATCATCATAGGTGTAATAGAAATAATTTTAAATAAAAATTTACAGGGGATATCTGTCCTGTTGTTCAGATAAGCCAAAAATAAGGCTAATACTGTAGCAACTACTGCAGCACCGACTACAAAGATTATTGTATTAATAATAATCTTTGAAAAAGCTGGATCAGTATATGCTGAAATATATTTTTCCAGCGTAAAAGAACCGAAAGCACTGAGTCCTTCGGAAAAGCTGCCGAAGATAAGCATTATAACTGGAGAGACTGTTAAAAAGCCAACAATTAGAATTAAAACTATTGTTAATTTGGGAGTTTTTTTCATTATTGGTTCCCCGTTAAACCGAAACAAGAAGACAGTGTTCCGGGCTTACATTGAATTCCACCACATCGCCTTTTTTTAATAAGGTTTCAGGTTTTATTTTTACCATGAGGATTTCATCTCCAACTTTTATTTCTCCCTCATATGCTTCACCAATAAAAACAAGTGTTTCTATTGTGCCTTTGAGAATATTCTGCCCTACAATCTCTTTTTTATCTTCCTTTAAGTAAATAAATTCTGGTCTGATACATAATACAACTTCACTTCCCTCAGGGAAATCACGTTTCTGGCAGATAAAACTACCCATCTGGGTATCAACAACCGTTCTATCATCCTGTTGGGATTTTACTACCGCTTTAATAAGATTGGCTCTACCAATAAAATCTGCCACGAAACGGTGGGACGCATCGAAGTATATTTTTCTTGGAGAGCCAATCTCTATAATCTTTCCGGAATGCATTACCGCAATTATGTCAGAAAGAGCAAGGGCTTCAATCTGATCATGTGTTACATATACCGCTGTTATTTTGAGTTCACTGAGGAAAATTCTTAAATCTTTTCTGGTTTCTTCCCTGAGTTTTGCATCCAAATTACTTAAAGGCTCGTCAAAGAGAATAACTTTTGGTTCCGCGATTAAAGCTCTGGCAAGGGCTACGCGTTGCTGTTGACCACCTGAAATATTTGTTGCCGGCCTATGTTCAAATCCTTCCAGTTTTACAAACTTCAAAGTCTTTTCAACACGCTTTCTAATTTCTTCCCTGGGAAGCTTTTGAATTTGAAGGGGATAGGCAACATTATTAAACACATCCATGTGCGGCCAGATTGCATATGTCTGAAATACCATAGCCAGTCCCCTCTTTTCAACCGGAACATTTATTCCTTTCTTGCTGGACCAAACTACCTCATCGTCAATAATAATCTCACCAGCATCAGGAATCTCCAGACCTACTATACAGCGAAGCAGGGTAGTTTTGCCACAACCACTAGGTCCGAGTAAAGTAAATATTTTTTTCCCGGGAATTGTAAGACTTACATTATCCAATGCTTTTATCGTCTTTCCTTCTGAGTAATAATGCTTGCTGACATCTTTAATCTGGATTTCCACAGTTATCCTCCTTTGTTTGCCATTTAACTAATAATGTTTAGTTAATTTTTAGTATACATCAAATATTTCTGCAAATTCTTCTCCCCAACGTTGAATTTCTTCATCTGAAAGTTCTCTAATAGCAATAACTTCTGCCTTATCCATATCTTCAATAGGCGGGAATACGCCCGGTGCCAGTACATATTCGCCAACTTCATTCGCCAGTATGGACATAGCCTCATTTGAGAGCCAGTAATCCACAAAAGCCTTTGCTTCATCAGGATTTGGAGCAGAAGATGTCACTGCAATAGCTCGAGGTGTTCCCAAAAGTGGCTGCTCCAGCCGTGCCCAATCTAAAGGTGCCGGGGCTTTAGTGATTATGTATTTAGGCATAGAGATACCAATATGTTTTTCACCACTTTCAATTGGAGCAGGCGTAGGACCAAAAGAAGCTACAAACATGGGATTATTTGCAGCCAATCCCTCAAGAAAATCTCTCCAGGCTTCTTCTGTTTCAAAGACATTCTCCTTCAGGCCTACCAGCCAGGAAATAGTTGTCGGATGTATGGATGGATTAGCCATAACAATTCTATCCTTCCAGATTGGATCAGTTAAATCCTCATACCTTTTGGGAACCTCTTCCGGATCAACCATTTCCTTATTGTAAATAAGTCCAACATATTCTATTCCAAAAAGCTGGATACCATCTTTGCGAGTCCATTCCTGGTAATCTTCTGCCACAGGAGATATGTAATCCGACAATACTCCTCTTTCATTTAATAAATCAAGAACAGTAATTGGTGCCTGTATTACATCAGCCTGTAGCTTACCTGCTTCAAACTCAGTAATAACAGTGGCAAGGAATTTGTCAGTGGAAATTCTGGTATATTCACCGTCTATTCCTGTAGCAGTTTCGAATGCTTCCATAATCGGCTCTATTGCTGTGATGTTGGCATAAAAAGATACCTTTTGGGCTAATATCGGAATATTGAGCATTAAACATAAAATTAAAGAAATTGTAGCTATATAAATAATTTTTTTCATCACTCTAATACCTCCAAATAGATTTAGTCAATAAACTGAAAATCTTGAATTTAATAAACAAGATTAG
>JAQVMU010000010.1:0-28565 GCA_028703475.1 Atribacterota bacterium
TACCGGTATTTTGCTAAAGAAATGATTATGGCATAATTTATTTTCAAAATTAGTGTCTTAATATTTAAGCTGCATATTTATAATTTTGTTATATTTTCGATGAAGGGAAAAATATTTTAAAAGTTAATGTTTAGTTAGGCATTAAAACTTTTTAAGGATTTCCAAAAAGATCTTTTAACACTTTTAATTATAAAAGTGTTAAAAGAGTATTATATAAAAAATATTATTATATCATTAAAATACTTTTAAGAAAGTGATTAGATATAAAACATATTTATTCTAATCACTTTTGTTATTATTCATCCTCAGAAAATACCTCTATAAGATTATCGCCTTTATGAGGATATAGTCTTTTTTTAAGAGGTTCAATTACTTCTTCCAGATATCTGCTGGGTGCCAGATTATTTCTTACCATGCTTTCATAAAAAATAATTTTAATTAACTGGCTATGTGACAATCCTACTTTGCTTGCCATAAATGTTAATGAACCGTTTAATGAAAGGGCAGGGGTTCCGTTGATATCAATGACATATAGATTTCCATCTGTATCTTTTTTAATATCCAGCCGGATAACATCACTTGCTTTAACGGCTATAAAACTGTTAACAGAAATATCTACAATGCTTGAAAATAAAGGATGTTTATGATCAATAATTTTAAATTTGCTCTGCATTCGGTATTCTTTGTTTTTTGTTCTGGTATAACGGATTCCCCAATCTATTGGGAAAGCTATAATCGGAAGTATATATTTCGTGTCACTTCCCAAAATACCGACTGTATATTCCTGTCCTGGTAAATACTGTTCCAGAATCAATTTCTCCGGACCTAATGTTCTTTTAAGGGTTTCAATTTTATTTTTTAACTCAATTAAATTGTGGACAACTGATTTAGAGGTTATACCAATACTATCACCACCCCCTGCAGGCTTAATCATTAAAGGGTAGCCAATACGATTGATTTCTTTGAGAAAATCTTTTTTTCTAAATCGGTTATGAGAATCAAATACAAAGAAATTTGGAATGGGAATATTATTTTCCTGTAATTTTTTGTATGTAAAATCCTTATTTCGGCATATCTCCATACTTTCTATACTGGCATGACTGGATGGAATACCATGTTTTTTAAGTTGTTCCCGTACCCGGGAAGCACCAAAACCATTATACAATGTTTGCGGGTAATCTTTATATCCTTCTGCTAAAACAAAAGCAAAATTTATAGGTTTATTTTCAGCAATAAAATTATCCAACTGCTCATGATTATAAAGGTCTAAAGATAATATATTGTCTTTTGTTTTAATTAATGCTTCTCTGATAGCCTTCACATCCTTGTCAAGAGTACATTCACGAAATAAACCATATTTATATTTTTTACTTACCTGATTGTAGAGAAATAGAACATTTTTCTGCAATAAATTCACCTTCCTTTAAAAGATATTTTGTAAAGATGCTAAGATGTAAGGAAAATTATAACTTTAAAGATTTGTACCAATTCTTTATTTATAAATATAATTTCATTTAATTTAATTTAAAATAATAGAAATCTTTAGTATTAATAAATGTTAAAAGAAAAGGGTAATAATGAATTGTATAAAAAAGGCTTAATAAAAATAGAATTGCCAGTAAACTGGAAAGAATCGATTGGATAAGTTTAAAAAAAGGATATCCCTTAATCTGTTGGAATTTGCATTGACTGTTATCATTAGCATGCCTCCTTATTATTAAAAAATAACCAATTAAAGTTAAAATAAGCAAGATTATTATACTATATTTTTGTTGAAAAATGCAAAGTCAACCATAAACACTATTTACATAATGGTATATAAAAAATTATTTTCTCCAGAATTCCGGGACAACCAAAACTAAAACAGTGTAGATCTCTAAGCGGCCTAAAAGCATGCATATTGATAATATTATTTTTCCTATAGGAGGAATAAAAGCATAATTCTGGGTTGGACCGACTAAACCAAGTCCGGGTCCAACATTACCTAAAGTAGCCGCAACTGAGGACAAGGCGCTGATCAAATCCAGTCCCAGTGTTGTCATAATCAAAGTGCAGACAATAAAGATAATCATGTACAATAAAAAAAATGCAGTGATATTGCTGACAACCTCATCTGATATTTTTTTATCACCTATGTGAATAGGGGTAATGGCACGCGGATGCAGTATTTTTTGAAATTCACGACTTGCTTTTTTTAACAGAATAAGAACCCGTATATTTTTTATTGCTCCGCCCGTAGATCCTGCACAACCTCCAATAAACATTAAAATTAGTAAAATTGCCTTTGACAGATCAGGCCATTGGTCATAATCAGCTGTAACAAATCCGGTTGTAGTAGTTACAGACACTACTTGAAAAGTTGCATATCTTAATGCTGTTAAAAGTGAATTATAAACATAAAGCCGTAACTGTGTAGTGATAGTAATCGTTGATAAAACTATTACTCCTAAATAGAAGAGGAATTCACGATCCTTAAAAAGACTTTTCAGGTCTCCGTGTAATACTTTATAGTGGAGAGTAAAGTTGGCACCTGCAATGAACATAAAAATAATTATAATTACATCAAAAGTAGGATTGTTATAATGTCCAATACTGAGGTTTTTTGGTGAAAAACCCCCGGTACACATTGTGCCGAACATGTTAGTAATAGCATCATACAGCGGCATTCCAGTAAAATATAAACAGGCAACTTGAAGAGCAGAAATAAGAATATAAACCAGGTACAATAATTTAGCGGTTTCCTTTATTCTGGGTTTTAATTTATCCGGCTCAGGACCGGGGACCTCTGATTTAAAAAGCTGCATACCCCCTACGCCTAATGCCGGTAAGATAGCAACCACAAGTACAATAATCCCCATACCGCCCATCCATTGTATCTGGTCTCTCCAGAAAAGAACTGACAAGGGGTTACCCTCGATTGCTTCAAGCACCGTAGCTCCTGTAGTAGTAAAGCCTGACATTGATTCAAAATAGGCATCAATAAAGTTAGTAATGGTACCACTAAAAATAAAGGGAAATGAGCCAAAAGCTGCAGCTGTTATCCATCCAAATCCGGCTATTGCAAATCCTTCTTTTCTTCCTATGCCATTTTCGGGTATAAATGTATACTGTAAAAATAACCCGGAAAGCGATGTAACAATCATTGAGGAGATAAAAGCATATATAGTTGAGTTTTCCTGATAATAAATTGCATAAAATAATGGAAAAACCATACTTATGCCCAAAAAGAATATTATTGTTCCTAAGGTGTGAAGAACAACTTTATATTTCACTTCTACTTTTTACTCCTTCTTCCATTAAAAAGCTGTTCAACTTTTATAATCTCTGATGCCTTTGCAAATATTAATAATTTATCATCAACCTGTATAGTGTCTTCTCCGTGAGGTATAATAATATCCTCCTTTCGAATAATAGCCCCAATAATTGTATTATTGGGAAGATCAATCGATTTCAAAGGCTTACCAATCACTTTACTGTATTCATGGGTAATTAATTCTATTACTTCTGCTCCTCCTTCTTTTAAAAGGGTTAATGAAATCATTTCACCGCGTTTCAAGAAACGCAATATTTCAGAGGCAGTAGTCAGTCGAGGGTTTACAATTGCGTTAATTCCTATTTTTTCTAATATCGGTATATAATTAGTCCGGCTAATCTTGGCTACTACTTTTTTGGTTCCCAGATGTTTGGCCAAAAGAGATACCAGCAAATTTTCCTCATCATAACCGGTAACAGCCACAAAACCATCTATTGTTTCAATTCCTTCTTCTTTTAAAAGGTCAATATTTGTTCCATCTCCATTAATAACAAGAGTTTGAGGCAATGTTTCTGCAATTTTTTCACATTTTGCTTTATTGACTTCAATAAGTTTAGTTTTTATACCAATTTTGTTTAATAAAGAAGCAGTCTGGATACCTATATTACTTCCTCCCAGAATAAGTACATCCTGCATAGAACAGGTTTGTTTATTGCATAACAAATCCAAGTCTTCGTAGCTTTCCTTTTTAAGCAATATATATACTTTATCATCAATAAGTAATTCGTCATCACCGCTTGGGATAATTAATTTATCATCACGATAAATTGATGCCAGTAGGGTGTTTGTTCCAAAATTGATATCCTTTATTTTTTTATTAATACATGGGCAATTTTCTTCTATTTTTAAACCATATAAAGAAATCCTGTTACCTGCAAAATCCTGTGCTTCACTTACATTGGCAGGGGTTTTCAGGAGTCTTATAATTTCTTTGGCAGTAACTTTTTCAGGGTTAATTACAAAATCAATTCCCAATTTTTCTTTGGAAAGAGAATTGGGATACATATAATCGCTGTTTCTTATGCGGGCAATTTTCTTTTCAACATTAAATTGCTTGGCAGTCATACAGGCTATCATGTTGACTTCATCAGAGCGGGTAACCGCGATAAGCATATCAGCTTCTTTAATTCCTGCCTGCTCTAAAATTCTTACATTGGCGCCGTTCCCAACAATAGTCATTATATCCAGGTTATTATCCAGTTCCTGCCGAATATCTTCTCTTTTATCAATAATAGTTACATCATGATTTTCAGATGAGAGGGTCTGTGCTATCTGGCTACCTACCTTGCCGGCTCCGATAATAATAATTTTCACAATATTCACCTCTAATATATTGCATTTAAAATTATGTATTTTTGATTGATAAATTACTGTTAAAGATAAAATGAGAAACTATTTTCAGATAGTTTCTCATTAAAATAATTCAATATTTTCTTTTTTCATAACAGATGTTTGGTTAGTTAAATTGCAAAATATCCAAAGTATATTCAAATGGATATTCCTGATCATTATTATCCTCAAATTACATTTAAGCTTTATTATATTTTAAGCATTCGAGGGCATTTTATACCCTTTTTATACTTTTGTCAACTTTCCGGACATTCGATGTGCAGTGGAAAGATATAATAAAAATGGTTCATGCTCATTGTAACGTATGAATGTTTACTTTTAAAGCATTTTTGATATAATTTCATTAGTTGGAATATAATATTTGATAACAGAAGAAAGAGAGGGGACAACCTGATTATTACGAAGAAAAAACCCCACTTGTTACTTATTAATCCATGGATATATGATTTTACTGCATATGATTTCTGGTCAAAACCATTAGGGTTATTATATATTGCTTCTATTTTAAGAAAATCGGGATATTTAGTAGATTTCATTGATTGTACGGATCGATATGACAAAGAATTATTGAAACTGCAAAACCTTTCCTCTCCTGCAAATAAAAAAAATGGATCAGGTTCATTTTTTAAAACAAAAGTTGATAAACCGGCAATACTTGAACATATTCCGCGGAATTATAGCCGTTATGGCATAACTGAAGATATTTTTTGTGAAAAACTAAAGCATGCTGAAAAACCTGACGCAATTCTGGTAACTTCAATTATGACCTATTGGTATCCGGGGGTATTCAGGATAATAGAACTGGTAAAAGAGTATTTTCCTGGTTGTCCGGTAATCTTAGGTGGCATATATGCAACATTATGTTATGAGCATGCAGTCCAGTTCTCACGGGCAGATATTGTTTTAAAAAATTATCAACTTCCTTTTCTATTCAAAATATTGGCAGATATATCCAGTTCACCGGTTGCATTTGAGATAGTAAACCCTGTAAATAATAACATATGTTTAAAAAAATTTCCTTACCCCGCCTGGGATTTATATGAGAAACTTGATTATATTTGCCTGTTCACCGGCCAGGGATGTCCTTTTCAATGCAGTTATTGTGCATCTCATCTGATAAGTCCTGAGATGGATTTCAGACATCCATCTCATGTTTTTGAAGAAATTGAATATTTAAACTACAAAACAGGGGTTAACAGATTTATTTTTTATGATGATGCACTTTTATATAACCCGGAATCCCGGTTTATCCCTTTGATGAAAATGATAAAAAAAAGCAATATGAGTATTAGCTTTTATACTCCCAATGCTGTCCATGCAAATCTGATAACCAGCACGGTTGCAGAGTTGATGAAGGAAAACAGATTTGAAGGAATATGGTTGGGTTTTGAGACATCTGATGATAAATTACAGAAAGAAACCGGTGGGAAAATAAACAATTCAGGTTTTAGAAAAGCTGTCCAAAACTTATTAAAAGCAGGCTTTTCCAACGAACAAATACGTGCCTATGTCCTTATTGGCTTGCCCGGACAAAGTTATAATAGTATTCTTAATTCAATCCATTTTGTTATGGATACAGGGATAAAACCCTACCTAACAAAATACTCACCCATTCCGGGTACAAAAATCTGGAGTGAAGCGATTAAGAATTTCAAATTAACTGAACCAGTTGACCCGTTATGGCATAATGATGCATTAATGCCTTATAATTCACCAGATATTGATGAACAAAAATATCAACAGTTAAAGAATATAATTCAAAAATATAAATCTGAATAAATTTTTATTTAATTACTAATTTTGTTATAATGAAATTGTGAAATACTATTAACAATTTTTAGGAGGTTAGGAGGTGGCCGAAACGGAGAATAGGAAGTATTTAAATCAAGGAGCATAAAAGAAGTAACAGAATAGTGTAGAGATTTTTTAAAAGAATGAACAAAAGTTGGTATATGGTTATGGATAGTTATGGAGGTTTTAGATGGAATTGTTAAAAGTATCTTCAAAGTCAAGTCCGAAGGCGGTTGCAGGTGCACTTGCCGGGGTGATTAGAGAAGAAGGCAGAGTTGAGTTACAGGCAATTGGTGCAGGCGCGGTTAACCAGGCAATTAAGGCTATTGCCATAGCGCGGGGATATACAGCTACCAGTGGTATTGACCTTGTTTGTATTCCTGCTTTTGTGGATGTTGAAATTGAAGGCGATGAACGTACTGCAATAAAATTGTTAGTAACACCCAACTAAAATAGTTTTTAATTATAACAATTTTCTAAAATTTTATTGATTGATTTACAAGGAGTATCTATCATGCAGGAAGCTGACAAATTAATAGAAAAAAATAAAGAAAAAGAAAAGATTAATCTATCTGATAAAAAAAGTGAAAAGGAAAAACCGAAAACAAAAATAAAGGAAAAACCAAAAACAATTATTCCTACAAAAGAGAATACCCGGAAGGATAACTTAGGAGAAATTAAAATTGCTCCCGAGGTGCTGGCTACTGTTGTCAACCGGATTGCAGTTAATACAGATGGAGTGGCAGATTTAGTTGCCCACTCAAAAGGGGGTTTTGGAACACTTCTCGGTGCCAAGGAAATGGAAGAAGGAATTAAAGTAGATTTAATAAATAACAATCAGATGTCAGCATATATTTCAGTTATTGTTGAATATGGCTCAATAATTATTGATGTGGCAAAAAACTTGCAGGATGCCGTAAAGAAAGAGATTGAAAAGAATACCGGAATTATGGTTAAATCGGTAGATATTAATATTATGGGAATAAAAATGACAAAGAAAAATGCAAAAAATCAATCTTCGTAAGGCATTCATAAGACAAAAAATAAAGCAGGCATGTTTTACTTTTTTAATCAAAACAGGCCTGCTTAGTAAAATATAATTTATTGATTAACTTTCTCTTTTAATTCTTTGCCAGCCTTAAAGAATGGTACGCTTGCTTCAGGTAGAGAAATACTTTCACCGGTTCTTGGGTTTCGAGCATTTCTTGCAGCTCTCTCTCTAACCCCAAAAGTTCCAAAACCAACTAACCTTACAGATTCTTTTCTAGCCAAAGCTTCGGCAATATTATCAAAAACACATTCAACTGCCGCCTTGGCATGAGCCTTAGTCACACCTCTATCACATGCTACTTTATCAATAAGTTCACTTTTATTCAAAATTGAGCACCTCCCTTCTTAAATAAAAATATTTATGCAAGCCTCATATTACTTTGTATTTTTAAAATATAAATAACATTTACATTCAGAATATTAAAAAGATATGGTTTTGTCAATTGTTTTTACTGTTTTTCCTTAAAAAATAGGTATTACAGCTATAAATTACTCATTTTTTCATAATGATATTTTAAAAAATAGAAAATATACCTTATAAAAATATTAATAAAAGAATGATATAACATAAATAATTAAGTCTTTTTAAGAAAACAATACAGTTTATGTATTTTGTATAGAATGTTTTTCAAAGAAAGTTATGATATAATTTAATAAAAAATAGATACAAAGATAATATTTTTACATATTCAAGGAGGATAATTAAAATATGATAGCATTTAACAGAAAAGAAAAAGAGAGTGGTTATTTAAAATTATTCTTTTTTGCAATGATGTGCCTGTTTCTTTTATTATTCCTGCTTAGTATAACTGCATTTACGGGAAGCGCTCAAGAAGAGATAAAAAAAAGTATCCAGATTATTAACCCCAGGCCTGATTTTGCCCTGAGTTTAAGATTAGATAAAGGAGCTGGTGCAACTTATGCTCCTGGTGAGAGAATAAGGATTACTTTTAGATCGTCAAAGAGTGCATATGTAACAATATTCGGATATGACAGTCGTGGCAATATCCGTCTGTTATTCCCCAATCAATTTCAAAGGAACAGCTTAATAGAGGCAAATAAAGAATATCATATTGATGGTGTAATTGAACCAGGTACCCCAACCGGCATTGAGTACATACAGGGATTTGCAACCAGGGAAAATATTATTGTATCCCGGGAAATGGAGAGAGCACTGTCAGAAAGAAATTATCCGATAATTGGTGAAGGCATTGATTTGTTTACGAGAAGAATCAGAGGAATTTTAACGAATGCTTCCCCCCAGACCTGGGTAACCAGTGAAACGTTGCATTACCAAGTAATAGACCGTTCTGCACAGACCGGACAATTGAGGGTCAGCTCGGTTCCATCCGGCTCTGATGTTTATCTTGGTGAAAGATATGCAGGTAAAACACCTCTTTCCATGGATCAGGTAAGAGTAGGAGATTATGAAATGCGTGTTGAGAGCCCGGGTTATCTAGTCTGGGCACGAAGAATTACCATTAATCCTAACAGGGCTACGACTATACATGCTGATTTGGATAGGATGCAACAATATGGTTCAATTTCTGTCAGAGCCGATCAGGACAATGCAAGAATCTACCTGGATGGCCAGTACAAAGGAATTTCAGAAAGAAATAGAAATGTAATACTGGAACAGGTTACAGAAGGTTCTCATGATATAAGGGTTACCCTGGGTGGATATCAGGACTGGACGCAGAGGGTACAGGTAAGACCAAACCAGAGAGTACAGGTAAATGTAAATTTAGAGAGAATTATTCAGACAGGCAGTTTGGAAATTGACAGTAATGTAGATAATGCAATGATCTATCTAAATGGAGAATATCAGCGAAGAACTTCTATTAATAGAACTGTTAGAATTGATAATATAAGAGAAGGAAGCCATGAACTACTGATTACAAAAGAGGGATATTTAGACTATATAACTAATATAAGAATCACACCCGGACAGATTAATTACATCAATATAAGAATGGAGCCCGAACAAAAAAATGGATCTATTGCCATTAATTGTAATGAGAGTAATGCCAGGATATTTGTAAATGGTGTTTACATGGCAACTACATCTGCTAATCAGGCAAGAATTATTGATGAATTAGAAGAAGGAATTTATGAAATTGCAGTAATTAAAGACGGATTCCGTACCTGGTTAGACGAAATCAGGGTCTATGCCGGAGAGACAACCTCAGTATTTTGTAATTTAATCAGAGCCGGAAATTAATTTATTGCTTGCAAAATATATAAAGCAATATTATTATTTGATTATTGAATATATATACAATAATTAAAAAATGAGGAGATTTATAATGAACGGAGAACTAAAAAAATTAGAAAAGCAAATGGGACAAATGGGCAAAGAAATGCCATCAGTTATGAGTGCATTTATGAAGCTGGATCAGGAATGCGTAAAAGATGGCATTCTTAATCATAAGACAAAAGAGCTAATGGCTCTTGCAATAGGAATAGCAATCAGATGTAAGCCATGCATACAATTTCATGCAGCTGAAGCAGTCAAAGCAAATGCAAGTCGTGCAGAAATATTAGAAGCAGCAAGTGTTGCAGTCTTTATGGGTGGTGGTCCCGCAGTTGCATATACAGCAACAGAACTATTGCCATTATTGGACGAATTGGAAGTAAAATAAAAGGATAAGATGAAGTATACGGCAAAGAAATATTTACATAATAATTAAAATAATTTAACAATGTATAATAATTAAAAAGCAGGTTAGTCAAACTAACCTGCTTTTTAATTATTAATTTTGAGAATACCATAATTAATATTATAATAAGAAAAGTAATAGATATAGAATTTTCAATATTTATCCTGAAAGTATATGAAATATATAAAGGCAAACAGAGTACCTGGTTACTATCTATTAGTATAGGAGAGGTCTATGGAAGTAATAAAGTTAAAATATGATAAAAACGAAATACTAAAAAAAGATAAATCCACGGAAGTATGTTTTAAATGTTCAACCTGCTCGAAATTTTGCCCCATTACTCAATTTGTAAAACGATACAATATAGAAGATTCTTTTGTAACCCAGCTCTTTGAAGCTGAAAAGCCAGAGGCTTTACATGATGTCTGGATGTGTTGTGCCTGTGAAAAATGTGTCATTACCTGTCCACAGGATACTAACCCAACCGATGTTTTTACCAATTTAAAAGAAAAGGCTTATCAGGAAGGGCTGGCTCCTGAAATTATATATCGTCTGGTAGAACAGCTTTTGTTGGAATCTACTGTTTATGGTCTAAAATTTGCCAATATGGCCAGGAAAAGGGCAGGCTTAAAAGAGCTTGTAAAAAATGAAAAAGCAAGTAAAGAATTAAATATAATCGCAAGAAAAACAGGCTTGTCACAAGAGCAGGAGAAAGAATAATGTTAAATTATTTATTTTTTAAAGGATGTACCATACCAGCCAGTTTACCCGCTATTGAAAAATTATCCTTTGAGGTTTTACCAGAGATAGATATAAATTTGACTGAGACAGATGAATTTACCTGCTGTCCTGATCCTATTAGGATTCAGGGTGCAAATCAACTCTTCTGGCTTTCTGCGGCAGCCCGTAACATAGCAGTTGCTGAAGAAAAACAAATGGATATAATGACACTCTGTAATGGCTGTGAAAATACCCTGGCAATAGCTAATCATAAATTAAAAAATGATAATGACCTGAAAAATAGAATAAATGAGATATTAAAAGAAACAGGCAAAGAGTTTAAGGGAACTGTAAAGGTTAAACATTTTTTACAGGTTTTAAAAGAAGATATCGGGTTGGAAAATTTAAAAAAAAGAATAAAAACCCCTTTAATTGAATTGAAAGTTGCGGGGCATCCGGGTTGTCACATCCTTATGCCAAATGAAATACTTAAATTTGATAATCCTGTTGACCCTGAATTTTATGATAACTTTATTGAAACATTAGGAGCCACACCAATAGATTATCTTACAAAAAATGATTGTTGTGGCGTTTCTCTTGGATTAGCGGGAGAAAAAGAAGCTTCCAATAATTGCATTAAAAGTAAGATTATTGATGCCCGGAAATCTGGTGCTCAAATTATAAGTACTTCCTGTCCCTCTTGTTTTATCCAATTTGATACCGGCCAATTTATTGCTTCCCGGGATTTTCCGGAATTAAAGGAAAATCCTCTTCCAATATTATTTTCCATAGAAATAATAGCCCTGGCAATGGGAAGAACACTTGATGATATTGGCTATAATTTTCATCGGGTAAAAAGCCCATTTGGATTAAATGTGCAAGGAGGAAAAAGCAAATGAACAAGACAAAGACAACATGTGTATATTGCGGAACAGGATGTCAGTTATGGCTGAAATCGATAAACGGAAAGGTTGTTGATACAAAACCTGTGATGCCTCCTTCATTTAATCCCGGCAGAGGAAAACTATGCATAAAGGGCTGGAGTGTACATGAATTTATCAATCACCCGGATAGATTAACTAATCCTATGATAAAAGATATTAACGGGCAATGGGAAAATGTCAGCTGGGGAAAAGCTATAGATTATATTTCTGATAAATTTAAAAAGATTATGGAAGAAAACAATGGCAATAAAAAAATAATCGGTTGTTTAAGTTCCGCAAAATGTACTAATGAAGAAAACTATGTCATGCAAAAATTTGCCCGTGCTGTTCTAAAAACAAACAATGTTGACCATTGTGCCAGATTGTGTCATTCCTCGACTGTTGTAGGACTTGGAGCGTCTTTTGGATCAGGGGCTATGACAAATTCTATTGAGGAAATTGTTGATGCAGAGGTTATTTTTGTGATTGGTTCAAATACTAATGAACAACACCCTCTGATAGGTGCACGAGTTTTAGAAGCACTAAGAAAAGGGGCCAGGTTAATTGTTGCTGATCCCCGGGTTATCCCCCTGGCTGAGCTTGCAGAAGATAATAATGGTATTGCTATGCATCATCGGCCCGGAACAGATGTGGCTCTATTAAATGGTATTATGAATGTAATAATTCAAGAAAACATGCACGATGAACAATTTATTGGAAAACATTGTGAAAACTTTGATGTTTTCAAAGAAGAAGTTATGAAAATGACCCCGCAGAGAGCGTCTCTGATTACCGGTGTCCCTGAAGAAAAGATTATTGAAGCAGCTCGAATTATTGGAAAAGGGAAAAACACTTATCTTATTTATTCGATGGGGATTACTCAACACAGCAATGGTGTCGATAATGTAAAAAGTACAGCTAATTTGCAGATGTTATGCGGAAATGTAGGTAGATGGGCTACAGGAGTTAATCCATTACGTGGACAAAATAATGTTCAGGGTGCCTGTGACATGGGTGCTTTACCCAATGTCTTTACAGGATATCAACCTGTAAATAACAAAGAAATTCAACAAAAATTTGCCAGTGAGTGGGGTATAGACCAGGATGAAATGGATGACGAAACAGGTTTAACTGTTATGGAAATGATTGATGCAGCAGATCAGGGAGAATTAAAGGCATTATATGTGATGGGCGAAAACCCACTGATGAGTGACCCTGACAGTAATCATGTTCGGGAAGCCTTACAAAAAACATTTCTGGTTGTACAGGATATTTTTATGACCCCAACAGCTGAGTTAGCAGATGTTATTCTACCGGCAGCTTCTTTTGCAGAAAAGGAAGGTACATTTACCAGTACAGAGAGAAGAGTTCAGATTGTTAGAAAGGCTATAGAGCCCGTAGGAAACAGCAAAGCAGACTGGCAGATTATCGGACTAATTGCTGAGAAAATGGGTTATTCGGGATTGAATTATCAAAAAAGCAGCGAAATATTAGCAGAAATTAACCATATTACCCCGATTTATTGTGGAATTACCTGGGAACGATTACAGGAAAATGAAGCTGGTTTACAATGGCCCTGTCCTAATATTAATCACCCTGGAACAGTTTATTTACACAAAGATGGAAATTTTTCAAGAGGCAAAGGATACTTTTCCCCGATATCCTTCAAAGGGCCGGTTGAGTTGCCTGATGATGAGTTTCCATTTGTTCTTTCTACAGGAAGAACTTTATGGCATTTCCATACCGGTACAATGAGTCGAAGATCAAAAACTTTAAATGAACGTGTTCCGGAAGGTTATGTGGAAATATCAAAAGTAGATGCAGACAGGCTTTATATTAAAGAAAAAGAAATGGTAAAAGTTATTACCAGAAGAGGGGAAATTAGTATTAAAGCCCGTTTAACACACAAAGTTAGTCCGGGTTTAATATTTATTCCATTTCATTTTGAGGAAGCAGCTGCCAATATTCTTACTAATGCAGCCTTAGACCCTATTGCAAAAATACCGGAATTAAAAGTGTGTGCAGCTCAAATAAAAAAGATTCAGTAGACAAAATAAAATACCAGATAAGAAGTTAAAAATATTAGTTAGCTTAAAATAAAAGTATAAGTAAAAATAATTTTCTGAAAAAAATAACAAGAAGGACAGGTTTTATGAAAAAAATAGTATACGCGGTAATATTTTTATTAATTATCGTTATTATAGGAGTATTTCTTTGGAGGGTATTAATATCACCACAGTATTCTTTAAAGAAATTAGAAGACGCCATGGAAGAAAATAACGTGACTGCCTTTAATAAATATGTTGACCTGGATGCGACAGTAGACGGCATAATAGAGCAAACCTGGAATTTTTATACTTCAGGAGAAACAACTGGTAGCCGATGGAGTGAAATTCGTAACGAAATAGGAAGCAGCCTTCTTTCAGTGGTGAAACCAAACATAAAGGAAATGGTTAAAAAAGAAGTGCTTAGTTATATTTCTACAGGACAATGGCCAGGCAGCAGTCCGGATAATCAAAACGGTATCTCGGAACTGGTTATGAATTTAATCAGAGACAAAATAGATCCTTCTCAATGGGATCGGCAATCCATTAACTATACAAAAATAGCCGGAGATACTGCTTATATCGGATTAACTTATTATGATGAATCCAATAAGACTAATTTTATTGTTGAAGTCAAAATGAGAGACATGAGCGGGTATTGGCAGGTTATAGAGATATCAAATATTGCAGATATATTGAATATTTTTCAAAATATTGATGATATTTGACAAATAGTGGATTTAAAGAATAGAAACAATGATTTATAATTGAATAAACAGGAAATTAAAACCTAAAAAAGATAAAGGGAGGAAAAAAATGAATTATCAGGAAATTAAAGATATAATCAGTGACGATGCCGGGTATTTATTGAACCACACATGCAATACTATTCCCAAAGAACAGATTCACTTACCCGGACCTGATTTTGTTGAACGTATTTTTAACATATCCGATCGCTCAAACCAGGTGAGACAAAATTTAAAACATCTGTTTAACCATGGTAGATTAAGCGGAACCGGCTATCTCTCAATACTCCCGGTCGATCAGGGAATTGAACACTCAGCAGGGGCATCATTTGCTCCCAATCCCATCTATTTTGATCCGGAAAATATTGTTAAACTGGCAATTGAGGGTGGCTGTAATGCAGTAGCTTCAACATTAGGTATACTTGGACTGGTATCTAATAAATATGCAGATAAGATACCTTTTATTGTAAAATTAAACCATAATGAATTATTGTCTTATCCAAACTATTATGATCAAAGAATGTTTGCATCAGTTGAACAGGCATATGACATGGGTGCTCGCGGGGTAGGTGCAACTATATACTTTGGCTCAGAAGAATCCAGGGATCAGATTGAAGAGGTATCTTCAGCCTTTATGCTGGCACACCAACTGGGAATGTTTACCGTGTTATGGTGTTATTTAAGAAATTCTGATTTTAAAAAAGACGGAGTAGATTACCATGCTTCGGCAGATTTGACAGGCCAGGCAAATTATCTGGGAGCAACTATCGAAGCAGATTTGATAAAACAGAAACAACCAACCAACAATGGCGGATACCAGGCTATCGGATTTGGAAAAACAAGTCCCTTAGTCTATGAAAAGCTGACAACTGATCACCCGATTGACCTTACCCGTTACCAGATTGCAAATTGTTTTATGGGAAGAATCGGTTTGATTAATTCCGGAGGACCTTCTGGTAAAAATGATTTAGAGCAGGCAGTTAAAACTGCCATTATCAATAAAAGAGCAGGGGGAATGGGCGTTATTTCAGGAAGAAAAACATTCCAAAAACCGATGGAAGAGGGCGTAAAAATATTCCATGCCATTCAGGATGTATATCTTTGCAAAGAGATTGATATAGCGTAATAATGTGAAGATAATAGCAAATAGCAT
Organism: Atribacterota bacterium; assembly: GCA_028703475.1. Taxonomy (NCBI): domain Bacteria; kingdom Pseudomonadati; phylum Atribacterota; species Atribacterota bacterium. Next base: position 15,752 of record JAQVMU010000010.1, read on the forward strand.
AGCAATTAGAATATAGAATAAATTAACTAATCAGACATGTAAATAAGAGGTCTTTTAAGACCTCTTATTTGTTTTTATATTCACTGAATATTGTTAAAATTAACTATTTTTATTAAAAAAATTTAAGATTTTTTTGCCAGCTCTTTCAATAAAGCCCGAACTTCAGTTGAAGAACGTATATTGTATTTTGAACCGGAAATTCCCTGCCCCACTTTTATTGAATATGCATATTCCGGTAAATAAGAGAAGGTAATCTCATCAGACCAGTCATCTCCGATAGCCAGAATGAAATCCCAATCATTTTCAGTAATCCATTGATAGGCGGCAAAGCCTTTATTGATACCTGTGGGCTTTATTTCTATAAAGTTCTCTCCATGATATACCTCTAAATTAAGATTAGAGGTAAGGTAGGTCAGTGAATCCATTAATTCCATAGCCCGGATACGTCCAAAAGTCGGGTCTGTATTTATGTAATGCCAGGAAATCGAGTATTCTTTTTCCTGGATAAATGAACCGGGGGTACGGCTTTTAAAAAGATACAATATTGGCTTAATCTGATTTTTCCATTCTTTTTTTAATGGTTCGATAGTTTTCCATTCATCTGAACCCTTTTTTAGCCATGCTCCGTGCTCTGCAATAAAATCAGATTTTGAATTTTGAAACCATTTTTCCAAAAACTCCTTTTCTCTACCACTAACAATAACTACTTTATTCTTTTCATCCTGATTAAGTAGATTTATTGTACTGGTAACATCTAAAAAAGGCTTATTCTGTTTAAATCTTAAATGATCCGGTACAAGTGTCCCGTCATAATCAATCAGAAATAGGCGATGATTGCTCTTCTTATAGTGCTTGATAATTCTAAGTCTGTTTTTTGGAGATAAATATTTAGCAGAAAGTTTTCTTTGCTCACTTTTGACTTTAAGCAGGTTCTCTTTAAAATCTTCTGCCCATTTCCTTACATCATATTCCTTTAGTCGCTTTTGCATGCTGAAATTTCTTTTTTTCTGTTCCTGTATATCCATGTTCAGGGCATACTTCAATGCCCATGAGATTTGGGTACGATTATTAGGATTTACAATAATCGCCTCACCCATTTCATTACCCGCTCCGGCCATTTCACTCAAAATAAGCACACCAGTTCCATCATTTTTTGTGGCGATATATTCTTTGGCAATCAGGTTCATACCATCCTTAAGAGGCGTTATCAGGGCAATATCGGCAATATAATACAATGCTGTCAATTCCGGGAAAGGTAATGCCCTGTACATATATGAGATAGGAGACCAGCCCAGCTTCCCATATTTACCGTTAATATGACCAATCATTTCATCTACGCGGTGTTTTAGTTCCTGGTATTGAGCTACTCCGGTGCGGGAAGGAACAGCAACTAAAATCATGGTGACTTTTTCCCAGTATTCCGGGTTATCTTCCAGAAATGTTGAATAAGCTTCCAGTCTTTCTAAAATACCTTTTGAGTAATCCAACCGGTCAACTGAAATAATTATTTTGTTTTGGTGGATACTCCTTTTCATTTTTTGAATCTCTGTTTTTGTTTGTCTTTGCTCAGAAGATTTGTTAAAACGGTCATAATCAATTCCCATTGGGAAAGAATCAACTTTAATCATTCTGTTTTGGTAATTTACATATCCAAGGCTGTTTTCATATCCTCTCAGACGTAAAATGGAGTCAAGAAAATTACGTACATAGTCATAGGTATGAAATCCAATTAAATCTGCACCCATTAAGCCTTCTAATATTTCTCTCCTCCAGGGGAGTAGCCGGAATATTTCAGTAGGAGGAAAGGGGATATGTAAAAAGAAGCCAATAGTTAAATCAGGTCTTCTTTTTCTCAGCATATTTGGAAGCAACAAAAGATGATAATCATGAACCCAGATTATATCTCCGGGTTTAATAATATCAAGAATAGTTTGGCAAAATATCTGGTTGACCTGTTTATAAGAGTCCCATAAATGGTTCTGGTAAGTAGTATACTGGTTAAAACAATGGAATAAAGGCCAGATAGTTTTATTGCAATACCCGTTGTAATAGTTTTCTATATGGTTCCGGGATAAAAAAACAGGATAATTGCCCATCTCTTCCATTTTTTTAACCAAATCTTCTTTATCGTCACTTCTGAGTTCATCTCTTGCAACACCCGGCCATCCAACCCAGAGACATTCATAATTCTTTTGAAAGGATGACATTCCTGTAGCTAATCCGCCTACACTTTGCTGGTATGAAAGCTTGTCTTTTTGTGTTTTAACTGTTATCGGAAGGCGGTTTGATACGATAATAATTCTTGCCATATTTGTAACCTCCTTAACAGAAAAGATTTAATCAAAGGTAAATATAATATAATTTGACTTAGTTATAATCTTATTTGCAATTTCATGCAATCTCTCAACTTATATATTTATATTAACATATTTTCTTTTATTAATAAAAATAATAACTACCAAAAACCTAAAGAAACAATAGCTGATAAGAAATTAGACTTTACGAAATACGACATTTTAATAATAGATACTACCTTTTTTGAATTGCTATTAAAAAAAATTATTAATGAACAATACTAAAAAAATTGCTAAAAGAATAATACTTGCATTTAATTATAAAAAAAGACTATAATATTAAATACAATATGGTTTTCAGACTTATTATCTCTGAAAATTTTCTTTAGGTAAGATTAAAGTAATAAATATAGTATTTTCCACAAAAGTATAAGCAACACAATTCAACTTATTTAAAATAGGAGGGAGGTGTCTATCTTTCTTTAAAACTATTTTAAACTATCTCTAAACAATCTTTAAATCATGATTTTAATTTCTGCTAATCAAATCAATATATTTAAATAAGGAGGTTATTTATGTTGAAGAAGTGTGTTATTTTAATATTCTCACTGTTTTTGCTGACTTTGTTAGTAATACCGGTACAGGCCCAGGGTTCTGTGACTGTAATGGGTGTATGGACCGGTGGTGAAGCAGATGCATTCCAAAAGATGGTAGCACCATTTGAGGAAGAGACCGGTATTAAAGTAGAGTTTACCGGAACCCGTGATTTACCGGCAATTCTTACTACAAGGGTAGAAGCAGGTAATCCTCCGGATGTTTCTGCTATGCCTAATCCGGGACAGATGGTTGAATTTGCAAAAGAAGGTAGATTGGTTCCCTTGGCTACTTTTATGGACAGGGAAACACTGTTGGATAATTATTCAAATGCCTGGTTAGACCTGGGTTCTTATGATGGACAGCTTTACTCAATATTTATATCTGCAGACTTAAAGAGTATGGTCTGGTACAGTCCGAAAGCATTTGCTGCTGCCGGATATGAAGTTCCCGGTACCTGGGATGAACTGATGGCATTATCTGATCAAATGGTTGCAGATGGTAATACACCATGGGCAATTGGCTTAGAATCCGGGGCAGCCAGCGGATGGCCGGGCACCGATTGGATTGAAGATATCATGTTAAGAGTTGCCTCCCCTGAAACATATGATGCCTGGGTTAACCATGAAATAGCCTGGACTAATGAAGCTGTAACGGAAGCATTTGAGCTATTCGGGAAAATTGCCCGCAGTAATGAGTACGTATATGGTGGACCTAATGCAGTCTTGACTATTCCTTTTGGGGATTCCGCAGATGCCTTATTCACAGATCCACCAAATGCCTATATGCATCGCCAGGCAACCTTTATTAAAGGTTTTATACTGGAACATTTTCCTGATTTAGTACCAGGAGAAGACTTTGACTTCTTCCCGTTCCCCGCAATAAAAGAAGAATTCGGTACACCTGCCTTAGGTGCAGCTGATATGCTTGCTATGTTTAATGATACCCCGGAAGCCAGGGCATTTATGGAATATATAGCTTCTGCTCAGGCGCAGGAAATCTGGGTTGGAGAATTAGGAAAATTAGCACCTAACCAGAATGTTGACCCAAGTGTTTACCCTGATGATGTTACCCGAAAAGCTGCTGATTTCTTAGGTGCAGCTTCCGTTTTCCGTTTTGACGGTTCTGATCTGATGCCTGCTGCTGTCGGCTCCGGTTCTTTCTGGACAGGAATCCTGGATTATGTTAGTGGAGAGAATTTGACAAATGTACTAATGCAGATAGAGGCAAGTGCGCTGGATGCTTATAGAGATTAATTTAATCACATAGTTTTGTATTAATAGCAAAATTGGTAGATAGCTGATTTAATTATATTATCAGCTATCTACCATCTTTTATTGAAACGAATTCATAAAGGAGTTGAACTATTATGCGAACACACTGGTACACACCATGGTTATATGTAATTCCTGCTCTATTTGTATTAATGTTTTTTCTGGTATATCCTTCCATAAATACCTTTATTATTTCATTCTTTGGTCCGCAGTCGGAAGAATTTGTGGGATTTGCCAATTACATCTATACCTTTACCAATGAGGTAATGCTGACAGCTTTTCGGAATAATTTATTATGGGTAGCCCTTTTTGTTCCTGTAACAGTATTTTTAGGGTTAATAATGGCAGTAATACTTGATAGAGTTCGTTATGAATCAATTGTAAAATCAATAATATTTATGCCTATGGCCATATCTTTTGTTGGAGCAGGGGTAATCTGGAAATTTGTTTATTCCTATAGACCGGTTGGAAGTGAGCAGATTGGCATTTTGAATGCTTTTCTATCCTTTTTAGGAGCTCAGCCGATTCCCTGGTTAATAGAAAGGCCATGGATAAATAATATATGTTTAATCATTGTTGGGATCTGGATATGGACCGGTTTTTGCCTGGTGATTCTTTCTGCAAGTTATAAGGGTATTCCAAGAGAGCTGCTGGAGGCAGCCAGGGTAGATGGTGCTAATGAACTTCGAATTTTTTGGAAAATAATTTTACCTTTAATGAAACCGACAATTGCAGTAGTATCAACAACTATGTTTATTAACGTCCTGAAAGTATTTGACATTGTTTATGTAATGACAAACGGTTCATTTTCAACTGAAGTAATTGCAAATCGAATGTACAAGGAGATGTTTATCTTCCGTAATTACGGAAGAGCCAGTTCAATTGCCATTTTACTGCTTTTGTTTATTATCCCGATGATTATAATCAATGTCCAGAGGTTTAGAGAACAGGAGGCAATTCGATGAAATTAAAACAAAACAATTTTTTATTAAATGCCCCCATGCATATTTTTGTAATTATTGTGGCAATAATCTGGATTTTTCCTACAGTAGGGCTCCTGATTACTTCTTTCAGGCCATCCGGGGATGTTGCATCATCAGGGTGGTGGACTGTCCTTGCCCATCCATTTAATTTTACCCAATATACACTTGCAAATTATAGAGATGTTATATCCAATATCGGTATAGGACGGGCTTTTGTAAACACACTTATTATTACTATCCCTGCTTGTACATTGCCCATCATTATTGCTTCTTTTGCCGCTTATGCCTTTGCCTGGATGGAATTCTGGGGTAGGCGTTTTTTCTTTATATTATTTGTAGGCCTCCTGGTTGTTCCATTACAGATGACTTTAATTCCGATTCTCCGGATTTTTAACCAGCTGGGATTATCAGGTTCTTTTGTTGGAATATGGTTTGCCCATGCAGGATATGGAATGCCCCTGGTTATTTACCTGATGTATAATTATATTTCAGGTCTTCCCAGTGAAATGTTTGAATCTTCAACTATCGACGGGGCTACACCATTTCAGATATTCAAAAGTATTGTTATACCACTTTCTGTTCCGGCAATTGCTTCAATAACAATTTTTCAGTTTATTTGGGTGTGGAATGATCTTCTGGTGGCATTAGTATATCTGGGTGGTACGCCTGATGTTGCACCATTGACAGTAAGGATAAGTGCACTGGTTGGATCTTACGGGCAAAACTGGGAATTATTAACAGCAGCTGCCTTTGTTTCCATGATTTTACCGCTGATAATATTCTTAAGTTTACAACGCTATTTTGTCAGAGGTATTATGGCCGGTTCTATTAAGGGGTAGTATATTTATTGTAAAAAAATTTCGGGAGAGTAAATTATTAAAATGGATTCAGAGATAACTCAGGAAATTTATACAGAAAACAAACTGGCAATTGGTGTTGATTTAGGTGGGACAAAAATCGGGATTGCTATGGTTAATTGTAATGGCAAAATAATACATTATTTAAAAAATCCCACAGATGCCCATAAAGGTAAAGAGTTTGTCATTAATAATATAATAGAAAGCATCCACCAGCTATTAAATGAGGCGGAAGCTAATCTGGATGACATATCAGGAATTGGAGTAGGCATACCCGGACAATTGGATGTAAGAACAGGTATTGTTCATTTTGCTCCAAATCTACCGGGATGGGAAGAAGTGCCTATCTGCAGAATAATCAAGGAGGAATTTAATGTCCCGGTTGTTCTGGAAAATGATGCAAATGCTGCTGCCTGGGGAGAAAAAACCTTTGGTGCAGCAAAAGGTATTAGAGATATGGTATGCCTGACATTGGGAACAGGAATTGGTGGTGGATTAATACTTGATGGAAAAATTTACCGGGGACACAAGTGCGGAGCAGGAGAAATTGGACATATTATTGTTAACAAGGATGGGCCTGATTGTCATTGTGGTGGTATTGGTTGCCTGGAGGCATATTCTTCTGCAACAGGCATTAAGAATAGAGTAGCCGATAAAATCAAATATATCAAAGAAAATTCTCCCGAATTACTTGCTGATACCGGGATAGATATAACAAATATCAGGCTTGTTGATATTTTTCAGCGTGCCCGGGAGAATGATCCTCTTGTTAAAGACATTGTAAATGAGGCAATTGAATATTTAGGAGTCGGTATTACTATATTGGTAAATTTGCTTAATCCGGAAATGGTAGTTTTAGTTGGCGGTATTGCAAATGAAGGAGAAAATATTCTTACACCTATCAGAAATTTTGTTTTTAAAAGAGCAATGAAAGCCATGTTGAATGACTTAAAAATAGATTTAGGTAAGTTAAAGGAAAAAGCCGGTGTACTGGGGGCAGCAGCCCTACTATGGCAAAAAAACAATTAAAAGACTATATAAAAATATGAAATTATAAATAATATTAACGATATTTATCCAAAATATTATACAAAGGAGGTCTCGAATGGCCAGAGTTGTCTTAAAGAATCTTACCAAAAAGTTTAAAGATGTCGTAGCAGTCGACAATGTTAATATTGATATTGCTGACAAGGAATTTGCTGTTTTAGTTGGTCCTTCCGGTTGCGGCAAATCTACAACCCTGCGTGCTATTGCAGGATTGGAAGACGTGACATCCGGAGAGATATATATAGGAGATAAGTTAGTAAATGATATACCCCCTAAAGACAGAGATATTGCCATGGTATTTCAGAATTATGCCCTCTATCCCCATATGGATGTCTACAATAATATGGCCTTTGGCTTGAAGCTGCGCAAATTTTCCAAAGAAGAGATTGATCAGCGGGTTAATGAAGCTGCAGAGGTTTTAGGTATTGAAAAGCTATTAAAGCGTCGCCCAAAGGAGCTCTCAGGCGGTCAACGGCAGCGTGTGGCGGTAGGCAGGGCTATCGTCCGCAAACCAAAAGTATTTCTCTTTGATGAGCCACTTTCCAATTTAGATGCCAAGTTACGTGTTGCAATGCGTACAGAAATATCAAAGCTCTATCACCGCTTAGGGGCAACGATTATTTATGTAACTCATGACCAGATTGAGGCTATGACTATGGCTACCCGTATTTTTATTATGGATAACGGTAAACTCCAGCAAGCGGGGAAACCACTGGATGTCTACCAGAATCCTTCCAATCAATTTGTCGCCGGTTTCATAGGTTCTCCTGCTATGAATTTTATCCCGGCAAAACTGTTAAAGGAAAACTCTGACTATCTGGTTGATGCCGAAAGCATTAAGGCAAAGCTGCCTGCAGATTTTCAAAAGCCTCTCTCTTCTTATGTAGATAAACAAATAACCTTTGGAGTGCGTCCTGAGCATTTTCATGACAAGGAATTTTTCCCGGAAGCCAAAGAAGGTAGTAATATTATAAAAGCTACAGCTGAGGTTATTGAACCATTGGGTGATGAGGTACTTTTCTATTTAGTTGCCGGTAAACATAATTTTGTTGCTAAATTAGACAGCCGCACAAAAGCTCAGGTTGGAGATGAACTGGAGATTGCAATTGATATGAAAGAAACCCATATTTTTGATGTAAAAACACAGGATACTTTGGTTTAAAGAAAATTAAATCAGATAATAGTAATGAATTGCATTTGATAAAATGTAGTTATTGTGTAAAATAGACAATATACTGATTATTACTTTTATGTAAATAATATAAGTTTTATAATTACTTGCAGTAATCGTTTAACATATAATATCATATTAGTTTAATTAGCTTTATAATAAGCATTGTGTAAGATGTAGTATTTTAATAATCGTAGAATTATAAACAGTAAAAAAGGGAGTACAAGATGAAGCATGATATTGTAGAATATTTTTTCCAGATGGTTAAAATTGACAGCGAATCAGGAAATGAGAAAGAATTTTTAACTTTCTTAAGTCATTTATTTGAAAAAGAACTTAATGCCAGTTCAAAATTTGACAACCATGGCAATCTGATAATCAAGATAGATGCAAAAAACAGCAATAAGAAGAAACCTGTCTTATTTTGCTGTCATGGTGATACAGTTAACCCCGGGCAGGGAATAGTGCCTGTACTAAAAGACGGAATAATAACCTCACAAAGTGATACAATATTGGGTGCAGATGATAAGGCGGGGATAGCAGAAATTTTAGTAGCATTGAAAAATGCACCAAAATACCCTCCGGTAGAAATAGTGATTACCCGACAGGAAGAAATAGGACTAGCCGGTTCATTATATCTGGACAGGGATTTAATAGAAGCGGAAGAAGGCTATGTTCTTGATTCTGAAGAATTAGATGAGATTATTATCGGCGGACCTTCCCGTGCAGAAATAATTATTAAGATTATAGGAAAAGCTGCCCATGCTGTAGAGCCCGAGAATGGTATTTCAGCAATTGAAGTAGCTGCCCACGGGATTTCATTATTACAGACAGGATGGATAGACCCTGTAACCACAGTTAATGTAGGGTTAATTGAAGGAGGACAGGTCTTAAATGCTGTTCCGGAAAATACCACCATTCAAATTGAATGTCGCAGCCAAAAACATAAAAAATGCGTAAGCCAGAGTAAAAAAATAGTAGACACATTTAAAACTGTGGCAAAGGCAAGGGGAGCAAAGGTTGATGTCAAGACCAGCATTGATCTGAAGGCATCAAAAATTCCCGAAAATGCTGATATAGTTAAGGCAGCAAAAAAAGCTATTCAGTCAACAGGTTTAAAGCCAAAAGCAAAAATTATCTGTGGAGGAACAGACGCCAGCAATTTAAATCAAAAAGGTCTTAAGACAGCAGTCCTGGGAACAGGGTGTAGATTACCACATAGCAAAGATGAACATATTGCAGTAAAAGATATGGAAAAAGCCGTTGAAATATATACTGCTATTTTAAAAGAATATGCATGAAATTCTATGTCATAATTTCCATCAAAAATTTTTTATTTCGCCAGTCTTTCTTTAAAAGGAATATTCTCTAATGGTATTTTCGCTACTAAGAACTTTAATAGTAATAGTAATTGGTACATTCAGCGGTTATTTCTGTCAGAAGATAATAGAAAAAAAACATTTATTAAAACCGGAGACAAAAAAGAATATCTGTGTATTCTTACAGAAATTAAGCATGCTATGGCTGGTATCAATCACTTATATTGGCAGTTTATGGGTCTTTAACATAGAAAGTATTATAAAAACTCTCAGCCTTCCGTTTGTAGGTGCTGCATCTACTATTATCGGCGGGTATTCTGCAACCTTAATTGCCAGGTATTATAAATATAATCATATAGATGTTGGTTCAATGTTCGGTTGTGGTTTCTTTTCAAATATGGTTACACTGGGTGGGATGATTTGTTTTTTCTATTTAGGCGAGGAGGGATATGCCCTTGTTCCTATTTATACCTTTTTTACCCGAATACTTTATTTTGGTTATGGTTTTCCGAAGGCTCATATGTATGGAGATAGCACTATTGCCCGGAAAGAAACCTTTGAAAAGATAACAGAAATTCTCAAGGACCCTTTTTTTTACATCGGGATTGGCTCTGTCTTCATCGGTATTCTTCTTAACTTAAGCACAATACAGCGTCCCCGGATTTATGGCACAATCAATGAAATACTTATCCCTTTAACTACATATATCCTGCTATTTTCAGTTGGGCTCAACTTTAAATTCAGTAAAGTATCCCGCTATATTAAAGAATGTCTTTTAATGTCTTTAGTCAGGTTTTTAATAGTGCCGGCGGCTATTCTGATAATTTCTTTATTGCTTGGTTATCAATCTATTAACAATGGTTTGCCTTTAAAAGTTTCCTTAATACTTTCGGCAATGCCTGTAGCCTTTAACTCTGTTATTGTTGCAAATATCTATAATTTAAACATAGATATGGTAAACTCATGCTGGCTTTTTACCACATTTGCTGTTTTGTTAGTCTTACCCGCAGTTTTCTATGTAATAAATCTGTTTTAGTAGCACAAAACCCATATTTTAAATAATCATTTTGACAACATACTTTTTCAATGATAATATTCTCTTGGATCTGTTTAAAAAAGTTCTATTTTGTTTAAACTTAAAGGTTTTAAAATGAAAATAAAACTCATTATCTATTCGAATTTAAAAAGATATGTAAAAGGTTATGATGATGATAACGGTATTGTGAAAGAGGTTTCCCATACCTTATCAATCAAACAGTTTTTAGAGGACACAATTAATCATCCCAGGGCATTAGATGCAATCAGTATGGTACTTGTAAATAACAAGGTAGTTCCCTTTAAGAAGCTGGAACAAAATTTACAGGATAACGATATAATCAAAGTATACCCGCCTATGGGTGGAGGTTAAGTAGTCTTAAGAAGGAGAAAAATGGTATTTGGCGAAAATAAAGAAATAAAAAAAATTGATATATTTAAAAAAAAGTATAAACTGATGGCTATTGATATTGACGGCACGTTACTTGACAATGACAGCAAGCTAAGGAAAACAACTCATGACGCACTGCAAAAAATTAAAGATCATGGTATCATATTAACCTTTGCCACTGGTCGCTTTTATCCGGATGCCTCTTATTTTGCCAGGTTACTGGATTTTTCCAGTCCTATGATATTGCTGCATGGCGCACTTATTCAGTCACAGGATGGTAAAATCATCAAAAAACATCAGCTGTCTCCCTTGATAATCCCTGTCCTGGTTGATATAGCAAGAAAAGAAAAGATATCATTTCAATTATTTCATAAAGACTGGCTGGTAATGGAGAATAAGACAAAGTGGAATGATGTTTATTTACGTTATTCTGAGCTTAAATCTCTTATTGTACCTGATGTAAATCATTACCTTAAAAATCAGGATAGCCCTTTATCTTTTATCTATCTGGGAAAAAAGGAAGAAATGGAACGGTTACAGAAAATCATCACAGAAAGGCTTCAGGACTCTATAACTATTGCCTGTGCCCACCCCAATCTACTGGAAGTAGTTGCCCCTGGCATATCCAAAGGAATTGCTCTTAAGGAACTTGCTGCCATGAATAAAATACCTTTATCTCAGACAATTGCAATAGGGGATAATTACAATGATGTAGAGATGCTGAAGATGGCAGGATTGGGAGTAGCAATGGGTAATGCACCACAGGAGGTTAAGGATGCTGCCGATTATATAACTAAAGATAATGAGAATGATGGCATTGCTTATTTTGTTTCTAAATATCTTGCTTTGAATACCGGAAAATAGAATAACGTAAAAAGTCTCTGTCTGAACTTTTTTATTAAAATATTACCATTTTAGACTAAGCAAGTTTGTGGTATGATGAAAAAATAAAATGCTTTGTTACTGATAAAAAATATCTTACAATATTTAATTGTAATATTAAAAAAGGAACAGGATAATATGGAGAAAAATACTGAAAAAGCAATACTGGCAGGAGGGTGCTTCTGGTGCCTGGAGGCTGTTTATAAAAAGGTAAAAGGTGTGGAAGAAGTAATTCCCGGCTATACCGGAGGAAATACAGAAAATCCCACTTATGAACAGGTTTGTTCTGATACTACCGGTCATGCTGAGGTTGTTCAGGTTATATTTAACCCTGCTGTTATTACTTATGCGGAGATATTAAAGATATTCTGGCAAATTCACAATCCGACCACTTTAAACAGACAGGGATATGATATGGGCTCTCAATATCGTTCCGCAATCTTTTATTATAGCCAGGAGCAGCGCCAAACTGCCGAGAAGCTAAAAAAAGATTTACAGGAAGCGGGTATTTGGTCAGAACCTGTTGTAACTGAAATTGTTCCATTAAAAAAGTTTTATCCGGCTGAAGAATATCACAGGAATTATCTGCAAAATCATCCGGAAAATCAATATTGTCAGATGGTGGTAATTCCCAAAGTAGAGAAATTTAAAAAGACATTTCAAGATTATCTTAAAAGAGAGAGTGAAAAAAGATAGTGAGAGGAGAGGGAATATATGAATACAAAAAAGGAAACATTTAATAGTAACAGTGATTTAAGGGCTCCTTTTTTATTTCTTGGATTATCGATAATTATTGCGGCACTGGTTTTCGGATTCTTTTTTTATCAGTCTCGTTCTACCCGCGATTATGTACAGGTTCTTGGGGCAGCGACTGAGCCATTTGAGTCAGATATTGTCAAGTGGAACATTACCTTTGAAGAGAATACAGACCTGGTAAACATGCGCGACGGTTATAGTAATATTCAGG
>JAQVMU010000010.1:28665-32050 GCA_028703475.1 Atribacterota bacterium
CGCGATTATGTACAGGTTCTTGGGGCAGCGACTGAGCCATTTGAGTCAGATATTGTCAAGTGGAACATTACCTTTGAAGAGAATACAGACCTGGTAAACATGCGCGACGGTTATAGTAATATTCAGGAAAAAAGAGACAGTCTTCTTAATATCTTAAATGAAAAAGGAATTATAGAAGAGGATATAAATATAAATCCGATTACTACCCAGAAGCGGTGGGATAGAAATGGTGAAGTGGTAGGATATTCCTTAAACCAGTCCCTGTTTATAATTTCTGATAATGTAGAAGAGATAGAGGACCTGGCATTGAATCCCGATGAACTTTTAGATAAAAATATTTTCTTCCAGGTCTCATCTTTAGAATACTTTTACTCAGAGATAGATAATTTGAAAAAAGACTTGCTGGCTCTGGCAACCAAAAATGCCCGGGAAAGGGCAGAAAAGATTTTACAGGAAAGCGGACATCAACCTGGAAAGATGATATGGTCTCAGGCCGGAGTATTCCAGATTATTGAACCATATTCTACTGAAGTTCAAAGTTATGGTATGTATAATACATCATCCCGAAAAAAAGAAATCAAGGTAACTGTACATGCCCAGTTTTTAGTACAGTAATTAATTGTATATATTGAATAAAAATTATTACACTTTTCTTAAAAAAGGAGAAAAAATGACTAAAAAGTTATTCCGGGTAAGCTCTCAACACGACCATCCTGTCAAAGATATGATCAATGCTGCCCTGGAAGACTTAGGCGGAATAAAGCAGATAATTCCATCCGGAAAACGTATTCTAATAAAGCCAAACCTTGTCATTGCTAAAAAGAATGATACCGGTGCCACTACCAATCCGGAGGTTATCGAAGCATTAATTCAGGAAGTACTGAAAACCAGTCCCGCTGAGATAGCTTTAGGTGAAAGCTCCACAGCAGGTGATGACACCATTGAAGCTTTCCATGTTACCGGAATGGACAAAATAGCCCGAAAATACGGGGTTAAAGTTATAGACTTTAAAAAAACCCCGGCCATTGATACAGATATTCCCCTGGGCAAGGAGATTAAAAGCGTAAAAATATACAAACCGGTATTTGAATATGAGTATTTTATCAATGTACCTGTTTTAAAGATTCACGGAGAGACTACAGTCACCATTGGAATGAAAAATTTAAAAGGTTGTATTCACGATAAGGAAAAACATCGCTTCCACAGATTAAATCTCCATCAGTGCATTGTAGATTTAAATACAGTGATTAAACCGGACCTGACTGTTCTGGATGCAACTACCTGTTCCCTGCAGTGGGAATTAGGCGGAGATCCGGTCAGGCTGGATACTGTTATGATTGGTAAAAACGTCCTTGCTGTTGACATGGTTGCTGCATCCCTGTTGGGTTATGGTATCAAAGATATACAGCACATCAGGATTGCCGGTCAATCCGCTATAGGTCCTGAAAACATTGAAGAAATTGAAGTCATTAATCCGCCGGATGCACAGACCAAAAATATTGTAATTCAAGCCAGTCAGAAAAAAGTACCGGACTTAAGTCTGCAAGATTTGGTAATAATTGAAAAGGGAACATGCAGTTCATGTAAAGGGGCACTGGCAGCTGCTATGCGCCGCCTTTCACGGGAAGGATATTCACCGGAATGTGTTGTTGCCATGGGTCAATTGCTTACCGATGAAAAAGACAGGCTTCAGCAGGCAAAAGATAAAGGACTCCCCATAGTCGGGATAGGACAATGCGGTTGCAGTGTTGTAGAAGATAATTCTGTGAAAAATATCAGGGGATGCCCTGCCAAGGCTGAACAGATTTATGGAATATTAAAGAATTTAAAAACTATATAAACTAACAGATAAATAGTCTGTTTTGTTAGAGGAGAAAAATTAGAGTGAATAAACTTATTGAAAAACACGCTGAAGTTATATTGAATTATTCGGTAGAGCTTAAAAAAGGAGAGAAACTGGCAATTATCGGTCAGTTTGCTACCTATCCTTTGATGAAAGAAATATATCGTCAGGCAATTAAAGCAGGAGCCTTCCCTGAATGCCGTTTTCTGGAAGAAGAATTACAGGAAATTGCATTAAAAGAAGGAAACGAAGAACAGTTAAAATACTTGCCTGAGAGCCTGATAAAAAGCTATAATACTGCAGATGTCTTATTGAGTATCTGGGGAAATACCAATACCAGGATTTTTTCAAATATTGAACCATCCAGGATGAAAAAATATTCTCAGGGAAGAAAACCTATCATCGATAGGCTTTTTAAGCGTTTAGCAGATGGTGAAGTCCGCTGGTGTGGTACGCTTTCGCCAACCATGGGGGTAGCCCAGGAAGCCAGTATGTCCCTTTCTGAATATGAAGAATTTGCTTATAATGCATGTCATTTAAATGATGCAGATCCAATATTTTCCTGGCAGAGTATTGACAGGGAACAGGAAAAAATATGTAATTATCTTAACAAAAAAGAAAAACTCAGAATAATTTCCCGCGATACTGACTTGACAGTATCCATAAAAATGAGAAAATGGATTAACTGTTCCGGAAAAGAAAATTTCCCTGATGGAGAAGTGTTTACCAGTCCGGTTGAGGATTCAGCAGAAGGTCATATTCGTTTCAGTTTTCCTGCAATCCATGATGGCAGAGAAGTAGAAGACATAAGGTTGACCTTATCAAAGGGTAAAGTAATAGAAGCCAGTGCAGCAAAAGGGGAAGATTTCCTGAAAGAAATGTTAACAAGCGACAAAGGTGCAAAATACCTTGGTGAAGTAGCAATAGGAACAAATTACAATATCAGGCAGTTTACCAAAAACATTCTATTTGACGAAAAAATTGGCGGAACCGTCCATGTTGCCCTGGGAAGGTCTCTTCCCGAAGCCGGAGGAAAAAATACCTCTGTCATTCACTGGGATATGCTCTGTGATATGAAAACAGATGGAAAGATTTTTGCTGATAATGAGCTCATTTACCAAGATGGTAAATTTATTATAGAATTTTAATTACATTTGCCATAATTTTATTAAAAGACTGGAGGGCAAACAGAATGAATGAAGATTATAATAGAATATACCAATTCAAGATTAAATTGAAACATATCAAGCCGGAAATCTGGAGAGTTATTCAGGTCCCGGAATCATATACCTTTTGGGACTTACATGTTGCAATACAGGATGCCATGGGTTGGCAGGATTGCCGTCTTCATGAATTTATTTTAACTAATCCGACCTCAGGAGAAAAAAAGAAGATTGGCATTCCCACTGAAGAATCCATAAATGACAAGACATTACCAGGCTGGAAAGAATTCATTTCCATGTATTTCAACAAAAAAAATAAAAATGCTGTTTATATATACGACTTTGGAGATAACTGGCAGCATATAATTACCTTAGAAGG
>JAQVMU010000011.1 GCA_028703475.1 Atribacterota bacterium
TAAAAATATTGTTAATTTTAATAATTAGAATTTTAAATATAATATTAAACTACCTTTGTGACTATTTGTTCATTTTATCAATTTCTTCTTCTACTTCTTCTTCGCCTTCTTTGTAAAACTTTTCTTCATCAGGAGCAAGTTCTTTTAATAATCTTAAAAATTCACCTGCATGAACACGCTCTTCATCCGCGATATCTATAAGTACTTCCTGTGCTAATTTGTTGTCAGTTGATTCAGCAAGCTGCATGTAAAGCTGGATGGCTTCATATTCAGCGGCAATCATAAACCTTATAGCACGTATTAACTCCTCCTCTGTCAATTTGCGGTCATTTTTTAAACCTGAAAATGAGCTTCCAAATTCTGGCATAATATCTCCTCCTTTTTTAAGTTCTTTTTTAATTGTTTTATTATTATTTTTTCTTGTGATATATTTTTTTAGTTTACTAATACTATGAGAAAATTCTTATTAAGAATACAATATTTTTTATATTAAAACAAATCAGATGGCAATACCAATGTTTTCTTAACGCTGAGAACTGATTCATTCTTTTAAAAAAAAGTTTAACTTAAATCTTTTTATATCTACTTTTCAAATTTCATTCTCCTGTAATAATATAACTTATCATCTTCTGTTATTTTCCGTAATACTTTGCAGGGATTTCCTGCAGCAATAACATTATCCGAAATATCTTTTGTAACGACGCTTCCGGAGCCAATAACTGTATTCTTACCAATATTGACATTTGGATTAATCACTACATTCCCACCTATCCAGACATTATCCCCAATAGTCACTGGAAAGGCAAATTCATACAAAGTATTCCTTGTCTCGTGATGCAGTGGATGACCAGCAGTATAGATGCCAACATTAGGTCCCAGCATAACATTATCTCCAATAATAACTTTGGCACAATCCAGTATTATTAAATTATAATTAGAATAAAAGTTGTTACCTATTTCTATGTTGT
The DNA here is from genome assembly GCA_028703475.1 of Atribacterota bacterium. Lineage (NCBI taxonomy): Bacteria > Pseudomonadati > Atribacterota > Atribacterota bacterium. Next base: position 969 of record JAQVMU010000011.1, read on the forward strand.
AACCGTAATCACAGCGAAATGGTGGCTCAATGAAAAATGTTTCTTTTGTTTTACCAAACATATTTCTAATAATCTTATTTCTTTTTTCTATATCATTTGGATTAAGTGAGTTAAATTTAAATATTTGTTCTTTAGCATATTGTCTTTCTTGCAACAATTCTTCATCAAAAGCAAGATAAGGTTTTCCTGATAGCATTTTTTCTTTCTGCCTGTTCATTCAAATACTCCTAATAATACCTGTTTTAGGTTCATTTTAAACCAATTAAATGTTTACATTTTATGAAACAGTTAATATAGAATTAATTACAGATTATTAAATAATGCATAATATTGGACATAATCACTAAACAATTTAGATTCTCCAGTATTATTTTAAACTTATTCTAATATTTTGGTCATCTGAACATCGATTGAGGTTTCTTCACCCGGGAATATCTCAATATCTCTAACCCATGCCCTAAAGCCGTCTTTGATAATTACAATCTCATAATCTCTGCTCTTTACATCATCTATTGTTACAGGGATTCTATTAATCGTAGTTTGATAGGTTCCATTCATGAAAACTTTTGCTTCCTTCTGATCACAGTATATTGTGATTGAACCAAATTGAGGCTCTGATATTAGCTCAGCATATACCCTGGTAGTTAATGAAGGTGAAACTTCTATCTCTTCAAACCAATCTTCGTAACCTTGTAATGAAATCTTGACTTCATATTTTCCTGTATTAATATTAGTTAGATTAAGAGGAGTTAATCCCTCATAAACATCATTTAAATAAATATCAGCTCCCTGGGGTATAGAATTAAATGCTATAGAACCAACAGATGTACGGGATTTCAAATCCATAGATATCCTTTCTACCTGGGAAGCAGATACTGTAATATTTGTAACCCAGTCTTCAAAACCTGATAGTTCTACCCTGATATTGTGTCTGCCAACAGGAACATTTCTAATATTCAAAGGAGTATCTCCAGTATAATTATTGTCCAGGTATACCTTGGCACCTTGGGGATTAGAATTTACTGATATTGAACCAAATTCTTCAACTTTCTTTTGCGATGGAACCAAATCTGCAGAAATCCTTACAGTTAACACCGGTAAGACAACAACAGTGCTATTCCAATCCTCGTATCCAGCTAAAATCATTTTAAGATTGTATTGTCCGGTTTCAAGATTCTTTATATCTAAAGGAGTATTACCTTTAAAATCATTGTCTAAATAAACCGCCGCACCCTTTGGATTTGAGTTTATAGAAAGGGAGCCGTTTTTCAATTGTTCTGCGTGGGAAGATACAGATAGAGCCAATAAAAGAATTGCTAATACTACTATACAAATATTAAATAATCTTTTAATTGATTTTAAACAAAAAATATTGGAAATCATTTTAACTTCCTCCAAAATATTTCAATATTTTTCTATAATTTCTTTTATTTAAACTCCTTTCCTGTTTTTATTTTTTAACACATTTCTAATTTTCATGAAATTGTTTTCATTTTTTACAAAATATAATAATGTGTATTTTTGGTTTTTACTTACTATATTATACATTATAATATAAAACAATAAATGCGAATATATTCATAATATAATTATTACATATCATAGACTTTTCTTATCTTCTTTTAAAGATATCATATAAGAAAATGAAAAATAGATAGTGTATCAATGTGCACCAAAAAGTTTCTTAGAAAATCGAATAAAATGCCTTTATTGTTCACTTATCATCTCATCAAGCGCATAAAAAAATGAGCTCGCAACACAGTATTGTAATTCTTCTGGATTATCCCTGAAATAGTTTTCAATCAAATTTTTTATTTTTGATGGGGTCATATTTTTAACCTTATCTTTTATCTCATGAAATTTTTGGGGCTCAATCATGTATAGCATAGTTAAAATAGAATCCATAATTCCAATTAAATAAAATGCTTTCTCTTGCTCGGTAAAGGTTATATATTTATTTCCATCTATGAAGCACATCTTTGTTCTCTTTTTCATTAAAGCAATCTCCAATAACTAAATATAAAATGTTAAAGTTAACAATATTTTCTTTATTTAGAATTTATTTATGTTATATACACTCTTTTTTTCAGTCAAGGCAAAGATGTTTTTATACTGTCTATCTTCAATTTAAGATTTTATTCAATGAACAATCATGAATATATATAAAGATATTCTATCCATTTTAATTTTATCATATGACATTAAATTAAAAAATGAAAGTTTAAAGATTATATTTTGTAGATTGTAAAATATTAAATTACTATTCTTATTTTTAAATAAAACATTATTAAATGTATAAATGATATGCCGGTAAGAAATATTTTATAAAAATATATATTAATTACCGACACATCATTCTAAAATGTCAGATTATTTTTACTAATTTCCAGGTTTCTCGTAGGAAGTTGGTCCTTCGTCATAACCTACTTCCTTGAGCCATTCAGCAGGATAACCTATTCCTTCACCTACTTCAGGTTCATTAACATAACCGTCAATGTATTTCATAACTAAATATTGACCGAATTCTCTCCACTCATTTACAACAGAATTACCGTTATTAACACAGTATTCTGTCAAGTATTCACTTGCCAGTTCTGGATTTTTTTCATATAACAAGCTTGCTGCCTGGTCAATAGCGGGTTGGAATGCAAACATTTTATTTTCTAATTCTTCATATTTCTCTTTTATATCATCTATCATATAGCTAAACTTCAGATCAGCCCAGTTGGATACAAAATTAAATACCCAGTATGCAGAATCTTCATTGTATTCAGAGCGGGTTCCGATAGTATATGCCTCAGGAAGTTCAGTGCTGCCAGCATATATTGGAATGAAACAAGAAGTAGTGGCTACATCAGGAGTGTACCACATTACTCCGCCAATAGCAGAAGGTAGCCAGTCCCTTGTTTGTATTATCTGGACATAATCAGATCTAAAAATACCAATTGCTCTTTCCCATGCACCTTTGACTAATTCCTCGCCAACTCCACTTTCATAACGGTTTGGGTTACCAAATGGTCCGGCGGCCAATCCTTTAGTTAAATCAAATTCTGTTCCCTGGTAATAATCACGAGTTATTGCCATTACATCCTGCATGGAAACCTTTTTGTCCGGTTTAATTGAAAATGGATATTCTTTTGTAAAATCATCTTCTACCCAGGGAGAAAATTCCTTAGAAGGAGCTAACAAATCATAAGCGCGCCATTTTCGTCGTAAACTATAATATGGATGAGAATATTCACCACTCCCGCATACCGCACAAAAGTCAAAAGGTTCTTCTGTATCCCACCAGCCTTCAGTTTCAGAAATTTCAAAAATATTTTCTGATGCCATAAAATAATCAGGATTATCTAAATCAATTTCTCTAATAGTAAATTGATTGGCCAGGACTGCAATTTCATCATCTGGAACTCTTTGTGCAGCCCATATTGCACTTTTACCATCAGGAGTTGCTAACATTGAAAAAACCCATGCCTCTTTCGAATCTACGATTGTGAGAGTTTCTCCCCAACCATAATATCCATATTCTTCCCCTAAATCACCCATGAGCTTGATGGCTTCCCTTGCTGTTGTACATCTTTCTAATGCTACTTTGGAAAGTTCTGCAATATCAAATAATGCCTCACCATTAGGAATTGGAGCAGCATATGTCTTGGCAGAGCATGTAGTTTCTCCAATAGCCAATTGATGTTCATTCATCATTCCGTAAACACCATCAAAATAAGCATAGGTGTGTTCAACTTGTGGTATATATCCTATAGGTTCCATAATCTCTTCTCCGGCTTTTGGATAATAGGTTGGTCCCCTGTCATAGCTGCAATATCGGGGATAATCCAATATAAATTCATACACTGCTCTTTCTGCTCCCGGCTCATAATCTTGTGCAGGAACATAAGCTATCCTGGGATCACAATGTCCACAGTCATTTGTGTGAGAAGTAATTACTGAACCATCTATTGTAGCATCTTTTCCACATATTATTGTGGTACATGAGGTTGTATTTATATCAATTTCAGTACAGGTAGTGCAAGGTGCACAAATAGCAAAATTAGCAAAAATTGTAATTGTTAGCATTGCAAGACCAATTAAGTAGGTTATTTTTTTTAAATTCATTATTTCCTCCATATTTTTTATTTATAACTCCAAATTATAACCTTTGATAAAACTGATTTGTACGATAATATCCCCCCCCTACATTTTTTCAATTATTAAGATACGTATTTACCAACAAATATTCTTATCTTAAATTACTATATTTAATAATAACAATTGTTGTTAAGAAAGTAAACTGAACAAATTGGCTATTATCAACACTTTAATATTATATTATTATATCATTTCTCTATACATGTTTCTAAAAAATAGATTACTTTTTTCAATAATTTCATTTATAGATTCTGGAAAATCATAAATATGGTTTCAGTGAAAAAATCTTATTTTATCAACTTTTATTTTTTATATTCTTGTTCATTATTCAGAAAGCAACATCTATTCTTGATTCAGGACGATTTTTTAAATATTATTTTTATAAATTGTGGGAATTAAGTAATATTAATATATTATTTGAAAGTATTTTTAAATAAAGTATTAAAGTTGCTTTTTTCTTTTGAGATATTTAATATAATTTTCAAACCACTTTTAGATTATCTTCAATTCCTAAGAAATAATACAGTAATACCATCAATACCATCTATTTAACCAAAATAATAAAGAAATGATTGTTTCAGGAGAAGTAAAAATCAGATAGAGTTGACAAGAATCAAAGATATTTCAGGGGCAAGAGTTATTCAAATTCTAAATCCGGTAAAGCCTGATACTGTATTATAAATTCATATTGAACAAGTTGGAGTTCCAATGAAAGGCCCCTTCAGTATATTTCTGAAGGGGCCTTATTGTTTTATAAAGTATGTTTTAACTAATAGTTAATAACGTCTTCTGTCATCGTCATAATTTCTTCTGGGTTTTCTATCGCCATAATCTCTTCTGGGTTTTTGCGGTTTGGCTTCATCAATCTTTAATGGACGACCGTTAAAATCATTATTATTTAAACTTTCCATAGCTTTATTTGCTTCTTCTGAAGAAGACATTTCTACAAATCCAAAACCTTTGCCTTCGATAATGTTGACACTTTTTACGGTACCATATTGAGCGAAAAGCTCTTCCAGCTGCTGATTGTTTACGCTATAGCTTAAATTTCCAACATAGAGTTTACTACCTTGCATATCTTTAACCTCCTTTCTCATGTATTTTTTTCAGTAACATTTAATTTAGAGGTAGAGTATGGCAAGATAGAATAATCTCTATTTTATATATTACTGTAGCCCAATCCTTATTATACTTTCATAAAGGGCTGATCTTTCAATGTTTTAAACTATTCATTCGTAACATTTGCTTTTGTTAATAAATGACATTTATATTGTACATTGTCTGGAAATAATGTCAATAATTTGTATGAAAGTCTGAATCATATTTCTATAGTTTATTTCTCTTTTTCTCAAAATGTTTTTGATTTCAGGTAAACCTATCTATTCCTTTTGATCTTTTACATAAAGAAAAGTCCCTCAGCGGGATGCTAAGGGACTGGGATTTCTGGCTCCCCGGGTAGGATTCGAACCTACAACCCTCCGGTTAACAGCCGGATGCTCCACCATTGAGCTACCGAGGAATAACGCAAAATTTATTATAATCTATATTACAAAAAAGGTCAACAAGAAATCAAAGGATTTTTTTAACTTTATTATATTTTTGTTTAACAATATCTAATAAAATAATATTTTAATCAAGGTAATCCCGCAATTTTTTACTACGGCTCGGGTGTCTTAACTTTCGAAGAGCTTTGGCTTCAATTTGCCTTATTCTTTCACGGGTAACCCCGAACTCTCTTCCGACTTCTTCCAGGGTATGTGGGTGACCGTCACTAATTCCAAATCTCAATTCAAGAACCCTTTTTTCCCTCTGAGTCAGTGTTTTCAGCACACCTTCAAGTTGTTCCTTTAATAAAGTGTGCGAAGCTATTTTTGGAGGTGCCGGTGAGTCTTCGTCCTCTATAAAATCTCCCAAATGACTATCATCTTCTTTGCCTATTGGACTTTCTAAAGAAACCGGTTCCTGAGCAGTCTTAATTATACCTTTAATTTTTTCCAAAGGCAGTTCCATTCTTTCTGCAATTTCTTCAATAGTCGGTTCTCTTCCAAGTTCTTGTAGGAGATACCTTGAGACCCTTACTAATTTATTAATTGTTTCCACCATATGTACCGGGACTCTGATAGTGCGTGCCTGATCAGCAATAGCTCTTGTTATTGCTTGACGTATCCACCAGGTAGCATATGTGCTGAATTTGTAACCCCTTCGGTAATCAAATTTTTCTACAGCTCTTATTAAACCCATATTTCCTTCTTGAATTAAATCTAAGAATAGCATCCCTCTTCCGACATAACGTTTAGCTATGCTCACAACCAACCTTAAATTTGATTGCACCAAAATTCTCTTAGCTTCTAAATCCCCTGCTTCCATGCGTTTTGCCAGTTCTATCTCTTCATCTGCATTCAATAGCTTTATTTGTCCAATTTCTTTCAAGTACATCTTTACAGGATCATCCAATTCAAGTCCCTTACCAAGAATTATTTCAGTAGCTAAGTCTTTTTTTGATATTTCCTCAATCCCATCTTTTCTTCTTTTCCTTTTCTGTTCAAGAGAAATGTCTTCTTCTTTTTCTTCGTCTTCGTCAATAACATCAACTCCGGACCTATTAAGGGCATCATATAAATCTTCTATTTTATTTATATTTAGAATCTCGTCTTCCAAATAATCTTCTATTTCTTGAAATGTAAGATAACTTTTTTCCTTGCCTTTTTCTATTAGACCTTCAATTTTTTTCTTATTTGCCATATTTAAAAGACCCCTTTTTTTATATGATATTTCATTTTTGCTATCCACCAGGATATTATACAAGTGTTTTTATTTTATGCAAAATGTTTTGATAGTCCTGGAGAAGTTCCGGTTTTATTTCTCTATTATTACTTTCTTCCTGTTTTATTTTATTTCTTATTTCAGTCAACTTTATCTTAAGATTATATTTCTTAATTGCATTTATTGAACGAGTTGTTGTCTCTTCATCAGAATAGATTACATCCTTTAATACAATCTGTGACAATAGATTTATTATTTTTTGGTCTTCGAGCCTATCGATTATTTTCTGGATATTAACCTTCTCACCCTCTTCAAACAAACTCTTTATGACCATTACAATTTCTTTATGTTCCTTAATTTTAAAATCATTAATACCTATTTCTGAAAATATTTTTTCTATTTTTTTATTTTCATTAACCATGCTTCCTATCAATATTTTCTCAGCATTTATATGTGTAGATTCAACAATATTTTTTGCTGATAAATTGGGTAGAGTCCTGTTTCCTCTTCGGAAACGATTTAAATCCTTTAGAATTACTTCCTCTTCCAATCCTAATTTTTCAGCTATTTTTTTCACTTCAATATTTATCTCCAATGGACTCTCAATATTGTTTAAATCTTCAAAAAGTCCTTTCACAATTTCAATTTTACCTTCACTACTTTTATAATTATGTTGCTGCATTAATACCTTTAATTTATAATCGATTAAAGGTAAAGCATTTTTTATCAAATTATCAAAATATTCTTTTCCTTTTTTTAATAAAATATCGGCAGGGTCACTTTCGGCTGGCAGGGATAGAATTCTAACTTTTAATCCAACCTTTTTTATTAGATTTAGACTTCTCAGGGTTGCATTCTTTCCAGCAGTATCTGAATCAAATGCTATTATAACCTCATCTGCATACCTTCTTATTAAGTCTATTTGCCTGGTAGTTAAGGCGGTTCCTAAAGAACCCACAGCATTTTCTACCCCATACTGATGAGACATTAATACATCGGTATATCCTTCCATTATAATAATTTGATTTTTCTGTCTAATACTTTTCTTTGCCTGGAATAAACCATATAAGTGCTGTCCCTTGCTGTAAACGGCGGTTTCAGGAGAATTAATATATTTTGGTAAAGAATCATCCAATACTCTTCCCCCAAATGCAATAATTTTACCCTGTAAATTCATTATTGGAAATATAACTCTTCCACGAAAGTAATCTATTGTATTATTACTTTTTCTACTTTTTACAGCTAAGCCGGCTTTGATAACATCTTGTATTTTATATTTTTTTTGGATAAATATTTTAATTAAATTATCATATCCAGGTATAGCATAACCAATGTGGTATTTTTGAATAATTTCTTTTTTAAAATGTCTATTTGCCAAATATTTTATTGCATTTTTTCCATTTTGTTTAAATAAATTTTGCTGGAAGTATTTATCAGCAATTTCATTTAAACTCAAAATAACTTCCTTATCTTTATTGATAATATTATCCTGGTTACGGGCAGTAGGCAATTGAATTCCTGCTTTGTCTGCTAATAATTTTACTGCTTCCGGAAAGTTAACTTTCTCTATTTTCATGATAAAACTAAAAACATTTCCACCTTCTCCACATCCAAAACAGTGAAATATTTGCTTTTCGCTATCTACCATAAATGAAGGAGTTTTTTCCTGATGAAAAGGACATAAACCTTTATGTCCTTTACCGCTGGGTTTTAATGGAACATATTCTGAAATTATTTCCGTAATATCCAGCCTATTTCTAATTTCGTCTAAAATTTCTTCAGAATATTTCACATTAATGTTCCCCTTCTAACATTCTTATTAAAATTATTTATTATTTGTATTATTTTAGGATTGTTTTATTTCCTGCTATAATTATTTACAACGGGTCAGCTTCAAAACCCTTTTTATTTCTAAAAAAAATCATTCTTATCAGAATAATCAGTATAAAGACTGATACGAATGATTTTTTAACATAGAATTAAATAATTTGAAATCTTTTATATATTTTCAAAAAAGATGTTCATAATCTTTATTGCCTTGAGCCATTCTATCCACTTTACCATATTTACCGCCCCCACCTGCTAATAATGATAACTTACCTTCTCTGGCTGCAATAATATCTCTGGCTATTTTAAATCCAACTACCTTACTTATTTCCTGATAAGTCGCCTTATGCAAAATATTCATTTCTGTACCGAAATATCTGAATAATTTTTCTAACGTCTTTTTCCCAACTCCGGGAACAAATTCCAACGCAACCTGATGGCAATATGGAGAACGATGTGTGGGTGAAATAGATTGTCTCCCCTCTGAAATATCAATTATTCTATCAAGAACACCCCTTGTTACCTTTTTACTTCCACATATCTGGCAATGGAAAATCGGTGGGGGACCGTTTGTAGTACTATTGCATTCCTCACAATAGGTGCGATGATATTTGCCCAGCTTTGGGTCAAGACCATAATTAATGACAACTTTTCTGTTGTTTTCTCTTCTAAAAGCCATTAATAATTCTTTAAAAGATGGATTCTGCATGCTGATTACATTATATTCACGACCAATCTTGGGAAGTGAATGAGCATCAGAATTAGTTAAGAAAGAAAATTTTTCTAAATCTTCTAAATGGTCTGCTAAAAACGTATCTGCACTTAAACCTAATTCAACAGCAGGTATTTTTTCAATTGTAGCAAGCGTAAACATTTCCTTTAACCTGGCAACACAGCTGCCATAAACACTTTTATGAGGTGTAAAAATGTGAGCAGGAATCATAATACCACCGATATTATTTACTTCATTAAAAAATTCCTGTGCACTTATTCCACTGTTTTGGGAGCTTAAATTGAGATTAGTTATTACCCCTTTCATTTTTCTGCTAAACTCTCTGATATCAGCAAAATAAGGGAAAAAAGCTATCTGATGGGATAATCCTCTATTTTTTTCCCTGGTCTCAATCTCAGAGCCAAGAATAATCGTAACTGTATCCCTGTAGATCAATCCCCCATCTTTAAGTTCCCTCATTTCACCGCTGCCAATCAACTTTTCAATATCTTTAATAACTCTCGGTGATGCACAATCCACTATTCCTACTATATCAATCCCTTTTCTTTTAAGACATTCTCTTGCAATATTTTCAAAAGTCAATTTCCTTGAGGCAGTTATTTTAACCGGTAAATCATTACTGTCTCGGCCAATATGGACATGAAGATCTGCAAAGTATTGGTTTTGTTTTTTATTTTGGTTCATCTGTTCAGCCACCAAAGTATCCCGATTAAAGTTTTAGCATCCCTAATCTTATTATTTTTTAATAATGATATTATGTTTTTCCTGTCATACTCTATTATTTCAATAAATTCATCATTGTCAGTGTTAGTTTTTGTTTTTTTCAGATTCCAGGCAAAAAAGAGAGTTAATTTTTCATTACAAAAACCAGGTGCCGAGTAAAATTCATATACTTTTTCCCAATTTTTTGCTTGATAGCCGGTCTCTTCTTCCAACTCACGTTGGGCACAATTTAATCTACTCTCCTGTGGTTCAAGAGTTCCAGCAGGTAGTTCCAGTAAAACATCTTCAATGGCTTTTCTAAATTGTCTAACCATAATAACATTTTCCTGTTTACCCTGTGCCAATACAACTACTGCACCTGGATGATCAATAATTTCACGAGTAGACCTTTTTCCATCAGGGAGAGTAACTTCATCTTTTCTAAGATTCACAACTCTCCCGTTATAGATGATTTCAGATTTAATGGTTTTTTCTGTCATATTTTCAAAATTAATCATTTTTTAATATCTTTATTAGCTAATTCTCCTCCTTTTTCAATTGCCTTTTTATTTAATTCAACTATTTTTTTTGATTTTTTCCCAAGAGTGTCCTCTAAAGCCTTTATTATTGATTCGACTTTTATGCTTTTCTTTGCAGCAAGATATGCACCAAGGGCTACCATATTAGCTACTCTGATATTTCCCAATTCATTTGCAATCTCATTAGCAGGAACTTTTAGAACCTGTACATCATTGCGTTTAACATCCTGGGATATCAATGATTGGTTTATTATTATTGTACCACCTGTTTCAACCTCAGGTTCAAATTTATCTAAAGAAGGCTTGTTCATTGCAATGAGGGTCTTGGGATTAGTGACCACTGGTGATGCTACATCATCTGAAGATATAATAACCGTACAGTTTGCAGTTCCACCCCGCATTTCCGGTCCATAGGAAGGCATCCATGCAACTTTTTTCCCTTCTAACATACCTGCATAGGCAATAAGACGTCCCATCAGAAGAACACCCTGTCCGCCAAATCCGGCAATTATTATTTCATCTAACATCTTAGGACACCTCCTCTGAATTTTTAAACTCTCCCAATGGATAATAGGGAATCATATTTTTGTCCAGCCATTCATTGGCTTCCCTTGGACTTAATCCCCAATTGGTCGGGCACGTAGACAATACCTCTACCAGTGAAAACCCCTTGCCATCTATCTGGAATTGAAAGGCTTTTTTAATTGCCTTTTTAGCTTTTACAATATAGGCAGGCTTGGTTAAAGCTACCCTGGAAATATAAGCAGGGGATTTCAGAGTTGATAGCAATTCACACATTCTTATTGGCATCCCCATAGTTTTTGAGTCTCGACCGTAGGGTGAAGTCTGTGTAATTTGACCTTCTAATGTTGTCGGGGCCATCTGTCCTCCTGTCATTCCATAGATGGCATTATTAACAAAAACAACTGTAATTTTTTCACCTCTATTGGCAGCATGTATTATTTCAGCTGTCCCAATTGAAGCCAAATCACCATCACCCTGATAAGAAAAAACATAATTATCTGGTTTGGCTCTCTTGATACCTGTAGCAGTAGCCGGAGCTCTACCATGAGCCGCAACTATCATATCGCAATCAAAAAATAAATAGGCAAATACAGAACATCCTACCGGTGCAACCCCGATAGTTTTCTCCCTGATATCCAATTCATCTATCACCTCTGCAATTAATCGATGAATAATTCCATGATGACACCCTGGACAGTAAGTAAAAGGAATATCCACTAAAGATTTTGGTCTTGAAAATACTTTATTCATAAACTTTTTCACCTCCATTATTTTTATCAGCAAAAATTACTATAACTTTGAGTGAGTTTTACTTTTTAATTATTTTTTTTACTTCCTCCAATAATTCTTTTGGAGATATTACAACACCGCCGGTTCTGCCATAGAAGCTTATCTTAGCTTTACCTTCAACTGCTAATTTCACATCTTCAACCATTTGCCCTAAACTCATTTCGGTAACTAATATGTGTTTTACCTTTTCAGCATATTGACTAATTATTTTATAGGGAAATGGATATAATGTTATAGGTCTGATCAATCCAATGTTAATACCTTCTTTTTTGGCATGTTGAATAGTTGTTTTAGCTACCCTTGCTATAGTTCCATAGGCTACAATAATGATATCGGGGTTTTCCATATTCACCAGTTCATAGTCAACCTCATCCTGCATCTTTTCAAACTTTTTTCCAATTTTATTAACTAATTTCTCTAATTCATATGGATCAAGGTTAAATGGAACTACCCTTCTTGCATCCCTATCCTTACAAGAACCTAATGCCCATTCTTTTTTTGCAGGGGCTTCTAATTTTCTTTCTTTAAACTCAACCGGCTCCATCATTTGTCCTAATAACCCATCACCTAATACCATAGCAGGATTGCGATATTTATCAGCCAGATCAAATGCTTTTATTGTTAAATCAACCAATTCCTGTACAGAGGATGGTGCCAGTACGATTAAATGGTAGTCACCATGTCCTCCCCCTTTTGTGGCTTGAAAATAATCTCCCTGAGCGGGTTGTATTGATCCTAAACCAGGTCCGCCTCTCATAATATTAACAATCACACATGGCAACTCTGCACATGCAATATAGGAAATACCTTCCTGCTTAAGGCTTATTCCGGGACTTGATGATGATGTCATTACCCTACCACCTGTTGCAGCTGTTCCATAAACCATATTTATAGCAGCAACTTCACTCTCAGCCTGCACAAAAGCAGCACCGTCAATTTTTAGCAGCCTTTTTGCCATATAAGCAGTAAGTTCACTCTGGGGAGTTATTGGGTAACCGAAATAATATCGACATCCGGCATGAATTGCAGCTTCACCAATTGCCTCATTTCCTTTCATTAATAATTTTTCTGTCATTGATAATCCTCCTATTATTAAAGTCCAAATAAATTCATTATTTATAAACTTCTATAGCTACCTCCGGGCAAGTCATTGCACAAAAAGCACATCCGGTACATTTCTCCGGATTTATCTGTTCAGCGGGATGATAACTTTTTTTGTTAAAAGATTTAGACATTACTAAAATTTTCTGGGGACATATTTGGATACACAGTTCACAACCTTTACATTTCTCTCGGTTAATCACAACTTTTGCCATAAAAACCTCCTTCTCTTTTTTCATTTTTTAAACTCTATTGTTTATTAACTTTATCCCATGGTAATTCCATAAATCTTTTTATAATAAATCTATTTTCAAATATATTATCTTTAATTTTTTGACTATCTTTGTTCTTTTGGTAGAATTCTTGTTCAATGGCTACAAATTTTATTGGTAATCCAAGTTTACTTGAAACCTCTTTTACTACATCATTTCCGTTAATAAATGCATCTACATCTGTTTCCAAACCCAGATTGGGATTGGCTATCAAGCCATTCACTTTTAATCGGGAAGATAATTCAATATCATTTAACATTTTTTTTATTTCTGTATAATTTTTAGTAAATGGCCGAAATGGATTAATAACAAAATTCATCTGGTATTTAATATCTTTTAGAATGGGATAAAATCCTGCCAAAGCCCTTGCTCCCACATCATCTCCCCCAACATCAAGTATCAAAATCCTGTGGGATTTCTGTATTATTCCTTTAATTTCAGGAGAAATTAAAGGAATATCTGCCATGGCATATTTTCCAGGTGGGGCAATTACTTTGATTCCTATTTTTTTTAGTTCTTCCTTCATTTCTCTGGAACGAAAATAGGGATTTACTATATCCAAATCTACAATAACAGTTTTATTTTTTTGCTTTGCCTTTTTTAGAGAGTGATTAATAGCTATTTCTGTTTTTCCGCTACCGAAACTTCCAGTATAAATAATTACCTCATCATTCAATATTTTTTTACATCCTCCTTCCCTGAGAGTACCCGAAGAGCCCCCTGACATAGTGATAGCATTTCTTCTTCACCAGGATAAACCATTACCAGTGAAATATAACTAACTCTGTCTCTGATCATATCCACAAATTTATTGGAGTGAGATATCCCACCGGTTAGAACAATGGCATCTACATTTCCTTTTAGAACAGTAGCTCCCTGTCCTATTTCCTTTGCAATCTGGTAAGCCATTGCTTCAAATATTAGTTTCGCTTTTTTATCACCTTTGATAACTTTTTTTATTACTTTCTCAACATTATTTGTATTTAAATAAGCAACTAATCCACCTTTTCCCTTAATCATGGTCATAATGTGGTTTTGCTGGTATTTTCCGGAAAAACATAATTTTACAAGATCTCCCACTGGTACAGTTCCACTTCTTTCTGGTGAAAAAGGTCCTTCTCCATTTAATGCATTATTAACATCTATCACCTTCCCTTTACAATGAACCCCCACAGATATTCCACCACCCATATGTGCTACAATCAGGTTGGATTTTTCATATTCTTTTCCCAAATCGTTCGCTGCTTTGCGGGCAACTGCTTTTTGGTTTAATGCATGAAAGATACTCTTTCGAGGTAATTCTGGAATGCCTGATATACGGGCAATTTCATCCATTTCATCTACCACAACAGGATCCACAATATAGGAAGGAATTGAAGTCTTTTTTGCAATTTGATAAGCTAACAACGCCCCTAAATTTGATGCATGCTCACCATATTTACCCTTTTTCAAATGATTTAACATCTTTGTATTAACCTGATATGTACCACTTTCTAAAGGTCTTAACAGTCCACCTCTTCCTACAATAGCATCTATTATATTTAAATCTATTTTTTTCTTTTTTAAAAATTCTAAGATTATATTAAGTCTAAATTCATACTGGTCGACTATGTGTTTAAATGAAGACAATGATTGACTGGAATGAAATATGGTTTCCTGGAGTAGCATATGCTCATTTCTAAAAAAGGTTAATTTTGTGGAAGTTGATCCCGGATTAATTACTAGTACATGATATTCATTATTCAAAATACATCCTCCTTTTAAAAGAAATTAGCAATTACGATATTTACACATTAAAACTCCTAATGCAATTGATCTTACTTTAGATATAGCTGTATCAGAACGGGAAACAAGAACTACCGGTGAGTTTGTTCCCAGTAATACACCTGCTGGTTCAGCCTCAGCTAAATAAACAAGTCCTTTGGCAAAGATATTTCCAGATTCAATCTCTGGAACCAATACTGCATCAATTTCTCCACTTACTTGTGAATGAATGCCTTTGTGCAGTGCAGCTTTCTTTGAAATTGCATTGTCAAATGCTAAAGGTCCGTCTACTATTCCACCAGTAATTTGTCCCCTTTGTGCCATCTTTGATAGACATGCAGCATCTATGGTTGCCTGCATATTAGGATTGACTTCTTCCAGTGCTGCCAGGACTGCAATTTTTGGCTCATTTATCTCAAGTGATTTACAAAATTCAATTACATTTTGAATAATTTGAGTTTTTTGCTCTAAAGTTGGTGCTATATTCATTGCTCCGTCAGTCATGGTAAGGAGTTTGTGGTAATTTTTCAATTTCAAAACATATGCATGGCTCAATAATCGTTGTGTTCTTAAACCTATTTCCTTATCTAGGACTGCTTTCAATAGACGAGCAGTTCCCAGCATTCCCTTCATCAATAAATCTGCTTTTTTTTCTCTAACCATTTTAACTGCTATTCTCGCAGCTTCAGACTTATCTTTTTCGTTGACAAATTCATAATTATTAATGTCAATATTTAACTTTTCGCATACCGCTATAGTTTCTTCTTTATTCCCAACCAATATACCATTTATCAAACCACTCTGCCTTGCCTGCTCAATTGCAGTCATGACATCTTCAGCTTGAGATACAGCTACAGAAAGTTTTTTTGGCCCATACTGGTAAGCCCTTTCAATTACTTCATCAAAAGTCTTTAACATTTTATGCCACCTCGCTAAATACTTGGAAAGCTATTGTCTTTTTTAAATATCACGCCTGATATTCTTTTGCCCTCTCTTCTCCTTTAAGTACACGGATAACACCTAAAACAAGTGCTTTCATTTCCTCACTTCCAGGATATACAACTACCGGTGCAATAAAACCAACTCTTTCTTTGATCCAATTAACAAATGTTTTACCCATTGCACCTTTATCACCTGCGCCATTTCCGGTTATTGCTATATAATCAACTTTTCCCTTTAGAACCGTTGCCATTTCTCCAATACATTTAGCAATTTGATAAGCCATTGCCCGATAAATTAACTCAGCCTCTTTGTTGCCATCGAAAATCATTTGCTCTACTTCTAAGGTGTTGTTTGTTCCAAGATAAGCAACTATTCCTCCTTTTCCCATAATTTTTTTTTGCATTTCCTGTAATGTGTATTTTCCTGAGTAACACATATCAATCACTGCCTTTATTGGTAAAGTACCTGTACGTTCTGGAGAAAAAGGACCTTCACTACTCGCATTATTTACATCTATCATCATGCCTTTTCTATGAGCACTAACGGTAATTCCGCCCCCTAAATGAACCACAATAAGATTTAGAAGGTCATAAGGTTTATTGATTTCTTTTGACAATCTCTTAGCAGCAGCCTTAACGCTAAGTGCATGAGAAAGGCTTTCTCTTTCAATCTCTGGCATTCCTGAAATTCTTGCAATAGCCTCCATCTCATCTACAGCTACTGGATCAACTATAAAGGATGGTGCATTAATTGTCCTCGCTATATCATAGGCAATTTTTGCACCAAGATTCGATGCATGTTCTATACGTGGTCTTTCCCTCATTTCTTCCAACATTAATTCATTTATCACATAAGTTCCACTTGGTATGGGGCTGAGTATTCCTCCCCTACCTACAATAGCATCAAAGTCATTCATTTGTATATTATTATCCTTTAATATTTGGAGGATAACATTCTCTCTAAATTGGTTTTGTTCAATTACTTTTTTATATTTTTTCAACTCATTTACATCATGTCTCACTGTTTTAAAAAATATTGCTCTTTCATTTTCATAAACTGCAATAGCTGTAGATGTTGAGCCTGGATTAATAGCCAGCACTTTATATTGTTTTTCTTTCATATTTATATTATTCTCCTTACTTTGACTATTTTTACCCATATCTATCTAATATTATTAATAAAAGCAATTTTTATGCCAAATATTGATTTTTTTGAAATAAAAAAAAGACCTTTTCATGAAAGGTCTTTTTAATCAACTTTTTACGCAGTATCATAATTAATAAACTTTTGAAAAAGCATTAACAATTTTTATATTTACCATTATTCATGCATATTTTTGCATTTATTTGCAAATAATAGCATTATATGCAGTAACAATTTAATCTTTTTTCTTACCATTTTTAGCTTTTAATACTTTTATTATTGAATATTTTATTATTGTGTTTTATTCCTTTTATATATCTTAATCAGAATAAAAATCATATAATTTTTTTATTTCGTACTTTTGCATTTTATAATACAAAGTCCTTATACTAATACCTAATTGTTCTGCACTTTTTTTACAATCCCCATTAAAAGCTTTTAAAGTATTTAAAATGGCATCTTTTTCGGTTTGTTTTTTTATGTTTTTTAGACATTTTATATTTTCTTCTTTTGTATTAATTATATTTTCTTTCTGATATTCCTTTTCATCTTTAAATACTTTCTGCTTTGTCAAACTAACAAATTCAGGAATATGGCTTGCATTCATAAAATCATCAGTTAACTTCATATTAATAACTGCTCTTTCAATTACATTCTCTAATTCTCTAATATTACCGGGCCAGGAGTAATTTAAAAGGATTTCAATTACTTCTGGTGATGCTCCTTTAATATTGCGGCCAAATTCTTGATTGCATTTTCTGATAATATTTGAAACCAGTGGTTTTATATCTTCTTTCCTATCTCTTAATGGTGGTATAAATATGGGTATAACATAAAGTCTGTAATATAAGTCCTCCCTGAATCGACCATCTTTTACGGCATTTTCCAGATTAATATTTGTAGCAGAAATAACCCTGACGTCAATATCAATAGATTCATTTCCACCTACCCTGACTATTTCCTTTTCCTGCAGTACTCTTAATAGTTTAGCCTGTAAATTCATACTCATCATACCGATTTCGTCTAAAAATATAGTCCCCCTGTCAGCCTCCTCAAAAAGCCCTTTTCTTCCTTTTTTACTGGCACCTGTAAAAGCACCTCCTTCATAACCAAAAAGTTCACTCTCCAATAGTGTTTCAGTCAATGCAGAGCAATTAACACGTATAAACTGCCTATTTTTCCTATCACTATGATTATGTATTGCATGAGCAAATAATTCTTTCCCTGTTCCACTTTCGCCATGCAATAGAACAGTTGCAGGTGTTGAGGCTGCTTTAATAGCCTGCTCTTTGGCGATAATCATCGGTCTACTTTTCCCAACGATATCCTCAAAAGTATATTTTGCTTCTAAATGGCGCATCCTTTTCTTAACCTGATTTAACTCATCAGTGAGATTTCTTATTTCAGATAAATCGTGAATAACAGCAACACTTCCCCTTAGCTCACCATCTACCGTTACAGGGGCAACATTTACCAACACATCCTTCTTTTTAGGACCAACTTTCATTCTAACACCATGAACAGGCTTTTTAGTTTTTAATACCTTCATATGCATGCTTTCTCCTTCAGCAATATCAATTGTTGAGGATTTTCCCAGGACATCTTGCTCTGTTAATCCAATCAACCTTGTATAGGCATCATTAACTAATGTATGGACACCTTTTTCATTCACAACCGATATGGCGTCATCTGTAGAATTGATAATAGCCTTAAGGGTGCTTAGTATTTCTTTTTGTTTTTTAATTACATAAAGAAGTTCTTTATTCATACTTTTATTCTGTTTTATCATTTTTTAAATAATCCTTACTATAAAGCATTTCCCTGGCATGCTCCAAGCTTATTGCGCCATACTGTTCACCATCTATCATCCTTGCTATCTCATCAAGCTGCTCATCTCCACTTAAACATTTTAATTCTATACCAGTTTTATTTTTCTTTACATATTTGCTTATAAATATATGTCTGTTTGCCCTACAGGCAATTTGAGGTAAATGGGTAACTGCAATAACCTGGTGATTATGGGATATTTTTAGCAGTTTTACTGCAATTACTTCTCCTAAGCGAGCTCCTACTCCACTGTCAATTTCATCAAATATCATAGTAGGAATTTCATCAGCTTCACTTAAAATTGACTTAAGTCCGAGCATTATTCTTGAAACCTCTCCTCCAGATATAATATCAGCTAAGGGTTTTGGCCTTTCACCAATATTAGAAGTAATAAAAAATTCTACTTTATCAATTCCCATTGGGGTAATTTTAAATATCTTGTCATTAATTCTTATTCCTTTTGTGTCTTCTTTTTGTGTTATTTGAATTTGAAAATCACAATTCTTCATGCTCAATTCATTTAGTTCTCTTACTATGTCTTTTTTTAATTTATCTGCAATAATCTTTCTTTGGCAGCTTAAATGCAGGGATAGTTCAACTAATTTTTTTTCATTATTTTCTACTTCTTTCTTTAATACTTCTATATTTTCCTGGTCATCTTTAATATAATCTAATTGCTTTTTCAACGAATCCCGATAAGAAAATATTTCATCTAAATTTGAACCATATTTCTTTTTTAAGTGGTTAATTAAATCAAGTCGGCTCTCTATTTCCTGTAATTGCTGAGCATCAAAGTCAATCCTATCTTTATATTCAACAATCTGATCTGCTATATCTTCAACTTTGAATTGTATCTCGGTCAATTGATTTTTCATCTGTTCAATATTTTTATCTAATTTGGCAATATTATTGAAATTACTAATCAATCGAACAACAACATCCCTTATAGAGGATTCTCCTTCTTCTCCTCCTTCATACAAAGCGAGGGAAGCCATTTCCATAATTTCTTTTACCTTGACAGTATGACGAATAATATTTATCTTATTTTCTAATTCTTCATCTTCCTTTGTTAGCAATTTTGCTTCTTCAATTTCTCTTAACTGGAATAATAAAAAGTCTTTTTTTGATAAGTTTTCAGCTCTACTTTTCAAAAGCTTATTTAACAAATATGTTTTTGACTGCCACTGGGTATAGTATTTATATAATTCATTCCTTTTTTGTAAAAAAGCTGAGCCTCCCAAGTTGTCTACAAATTCTATATGCCTGTCTGAATCCAATAAAGTCTGATGACTGTGCTGCCCATGTAAATCAATTAAATAATTTCCAATCTTTTGTAATAAAGATAATGGCAAAAGTTGATTATTTATCCAGCATTTATTTTTTTTCTTTTTATGAACCTGTCTTTTTATAATTAATTGATTATCTATTTCGATATTAGATAATTTCTCTAATATTTTTTTGTGTGTTCTTGAAATAGTATCTAAATTGAATAAAGCTTCTACTTCAAGGAAATCTGCATCTGTTTTTATAAGGTTATTATTTGCCATACTACCTAAAATAACATTTATTGCCTCTATAATGATTGACTTACCTGCTCCCGTTTCACCTGTGATTACATTTAATCCTTCATGAAAGTCAATATTTAACTCATCTATTAAGGCAAAATTTTTAACCTTAAGATAAAACAACATAATTAATTACCACCAATAATATTTCCATAATATATATTTTTACTCATTTTTGCTTTAAGAAGTAACCCTGCCGCTCCATTTTAATTTTTTCCTTAAAACTCCATAAAAATTTTTTTCCGGAAATGTAACCAATTTAGTTTTATACTCAGATTCATGAATCTTTATAATATCATTTTCTTCTAAATCAATGCCTTGCTGTCCATCAACTGTCAACATTACATCCTTGCCTTTTGATAATACAATAATCTTTAAAATATCCTTATGGTTAATAACCAAAGATCTTGCTGAAAGAGTATGGGGGCAAATAGGGGTAATAACAATTGTTTTAATACTTGGGTAAACAATAGGCCCACCTGCAGATAAAGAATACGCTGTGGAACCAGTTGATGTTGATATAATCAATCCATCTGCTGAATAGTGGATTACATATTCTTCATTAATGAATGTTTCTACATGTATCAATCTTGCAAACAATTTTTTTGCTACTACAATATCATTAAGGCAATAGAATGGCTTTATCCTTTGATCATTTCTCAGTATATAGCCTGACAGCATCATTCTATCTTCAGTTTGGAAAGACCCTTCCAGGATAAGCTCTAAATATTCGTTTAATTCATGTACTCCTATTTGGGTTAAAAAACCTAATCCACCTAAATTAATTCCACAAATAGGTATGCCTTTTGTTGATACCATGCGGGCAACACTTAATAGTGTTCCATCTCCTCCCAAAGAAAAAACCATATCAATATTCTTGTATGGTGATTTAAGGGTATTCAAATATTTTAAATCACTCAATTTTTCACTGATTTGTTTTGAAACAAATATTTCAACATTTTTTTCTTGTAGGTATTTTATTAATTTTTGGGTTATTCCTAAACCATTATCTTTTTTCGTATTAACTATTAATCCAATTTTTTTTATTCCCATGCTCTCTCCTTAGTTTAAAAAATACAATCCCAGCATTACTGATAATGCACCTAAAATGAAGTATATTGCATTCTCTATCCATTTGGAATGGAAATACGGTAATAAAAATTTGACTTCTGAAAATAAATTTCTTTCCATATCAAAAAGTATTATTCCATATGTCTGGTATGCCAGAAAGTATTCAAGTAACTGCCTTCTTGTCTCTCTATTGGTAACTTTACTGTTCTTACGACCACTCTTAACCTCGACAACATATTTATGGCCACCCTTCTTAACCAAAAAATCAGTTCTAATCAGGTACCGATGGCTGGTTTTACCGGTTTTTATAATTAATGGTCTGCTCTGTTGTTTTTCAATAATCTTAAATCCATTTTTTTTTAACCATTTTTCAGCTTTTTTTTCAGCTTTTTTACTACTAATTGATCTTTGTATGGCTTTCTGATGATTAAAATAATTCCTTATTTTTATATACAAAACAAGAAATAAAAGCCCACCAGATAACGTAATAATGGCTATTAAAAATATGTTATGTTTGTTGCCTAATAAAAACAATGAACTTACTCCAATTGGAGTTAATATTGCAGAAATATGTATCAATTATTTTTTTCGAAATATTTATGAGCTTCATTAACTTTACTATCTATTAGTTTTTTATCATTATAAAATACATTATTCTGATTTTTAGTTAAATACAAAAGAAACTCAATATTACCGGGAGAATTTTTTATTGGCGAAAAAGTTAAATCAATAAAGTTGAAATAGTCCTTCATTTCACTAATTAAGTTATCTATTATCTTCTTATGAATGGCAGGATTATTAACAATTCCACCCTTTTTAACATTTTCTCTTCCAGCTTCAAACTGTGGTTTTATAAGTGCAATAACCTTGCCTTCTTCATTTAATAATTTTTCTATTACCGGTAATACTTTTAAGAGGGATATAAAGGAAACATCAACAGTTGCCAGATCAAATTTAACATCAAAATCGTTTTCAGAAAGATATCTAATATTTGTTTTTTCCATATTTACAACACGGTCATCATTACGCAAATTCCAGTCAAGCTGTCCATATCCTACATCAATACAAAAAACCTTTTTAGCCCCATGTTTAAGCAGGCAATCAGTGAAGCCACCCGTTGATGCTCCCACATCAATAACAACCATGTCTTTTACAGAAATACCAAATTCATTTAAGGCTTTTTCCAACTTTAGGCCTCCCCTGCTAACATATTGGTTCTCATCCCTTTCAATTACCAGCTTACTTTCAATATTGCATCTGGCTCCAGCCTTGTTTACCTTTTGATTATCAACGAGTACCAGGTTTGCCATTATATATCTTTTTGCCTTTTCTCTTGTTTCCACTAATTTTCTATCTACTAAAAGTTTATCTAAACGTTCTTTTTTTGCCATTTATAATTATTATATATTATTCCTTTTATTATTTTCTCAGCCATTGATCATCTCTTTCCAGTGGAATAGTAGTATCAACATGTCCCACCAGAGTTTCACCACTATTTCCATCAACTAACAATTGTACTCTATCGATATCCGGAAAAGATGTTAAGGTCATTACTATTGAATAGACAGTTAATAGTTCGCCGGTACTTCCTCCAGGATGATCTTTGATTATTTCAGAAGAAAGATCAATGTATGCTACCCTATCGCTGATATAAACACCGTTAACTTTAGTGGTCTTAGGTATTGTTGGATAAAGATTACTAATTTTAGGTCCTTTTATGAGCTCCTCTATAGCCAATATTTCGGGATAATCAGTAAGATTTATTTTTCTTTTTTCTGGAACGAGATACTGGGCATTTTCATCTGAAAAATATAGTGTTATCTCAGATTCTTCAATTTCCATTATCTGTTCCGGTTCCTCTTTTACTTCTTCAATAGTCATTTCAGTAAATTGTTTTTCCTGCCATATTGGTATAACAAATCTCTGTATCAAAAAAAACAAGACAAATAATAATACTATTAATAATATTAAATTAAAAAGGGATTTAAAAATATTATTTTTTTTCTTCTTTCTTCTAGCCATATCTCCCTCTATTTATATATTCTCAGGCATATTCTTCACATATTCTTTTATTGACTGACTAAGTGCCTGTGCAATTTTTTCCCGAAATTCTGATGTATTCAATAACTTTTCCTCATTTGGGTTGCTTATAAACCCAACTTCTACCAGCACTGCTGCCATGTTTACTCCTTTGAGTACAATAAAAGGAGCTTGCTTTACTCCCCTGCTTTCTAATCCTGTATTTTGAACCAATTTCCTTTGGACAATATCAGCCAGATCAAGACTAAACCCTATACTGGCACTTTCTTCCAAATCAGCTATAATCTGATTCAATATATTGTCTTCATAATCATGGTATTGACTTGCTTTATTTTCCCGATCAGCAACATCCTTTGCAGATGCTCCTATATAACGGGAATTTAAAACATATGATTCTACTCCTCTTGCAGTTGGAGAACCTTTTTGTAAAGCTGAATTTATGTGAATACTTACAAATACATCAGCTTTTTTTTGAAGAGCTACTAATGGTCTGCTTTCCAAAGGTACATCAATATCTTTCTCTCTTGTCATATATACGGTAAATCCTTCATTTTGCAACATTTTTGTAACCTTTAAGCCAATATCCAATACAACATCCTTTTCTTTCAAGCCGCTTGGTCCGATTGCACCAGGTTGTGACCCACCATGTCCCGGATCAATTACAACAACAAATTTTCCATTATCTTTATTACCTTCTCCTATCACAATAGTTTCTTCATTTTTCGGAGAAATAATTATCGGAGTTTGATGATTAACTATTTGCTCCTGGGAAGATTCCTGTGAATAATATATATCCAAAACAATTCTTTGTGGAGAGGATAATTCAAAAACATCATAATTCTGTTTACTCTTCAGGTCTGCTACTATTCTAGCAGTATTATTGTCAAACTGGCCAGTTCTAACACGATTTATCAGTAAATCATTAATATTCAACTCTTTTTCTTCTGCCTTAAGATGTCTAATTGATGCTTTAACATCTACAACAATCCTTTCAGGATTGGTAAGGCTTAAAGTATTATAATTGGTTTGTTCTGTTACATCAATAACAATTCTTGTTTTGTCAGGATAACTATAGCTTCTAATACTAGTGATAGAAGGGTCGTCTCTTGCAATACTAAGATCGACTGTTTCTTTATCCAAAGCGGCTTGTGTGTCAATTAGCAATGACACTACTTTCAAAGGTATCATTACACGGTCATTAATAATGTTAGGCGGGTACTCTAAAATAACTTTTTTGCCATTTACTTCAGCCTCCGAAGTATTCATTACCACACTAACAGTTCTATCACTCATATTAATATTTAGTAATTTTAAAGCAGGAAACCAGGTAATTCTTCCTCCCAGTGCTTCCACAATTTCTCTCGCCGGAAAGAATATTTTTCCATTGCTAAGTATTGGCTCAACTTTTGTTTCTGCTATAATACCATCCAAAATATGAGACATGTCTTCCTGCTGAGCCATAATAGAAAAATTCAATATTAAAATAATACCGATTATGATAAAAATTATTGTAGTGTTCTTTATTTTTCTGTCTAACAATTTACTTTTTCCTCCTGAACCAAATATCGGTACATAACAACCTTTAGAGTAGCTGCAAGCGGAATTGCATATAGTACTCCTAAGAACCCAAGAAGACCACCGAAAGTCATTACTGCAAATATAATAGTCAATGGATGCAAACCCATCTCTTTGCCTAATATTTTTGGGTTTAACCATAAGGCTTCAATTTGATTAACAGCTACAAAAAGAATTGTTACTAATATAAATACAGACCATGGTTTTCCAATTACAAAAAATAGTGATAATACCCAACCAATAATTGGACCAAGATATGGTATAAAATTTAAAATGCCAGACACTAATCCAATTATAAGATAAAATTTAATCTGTAAAAAATATAAGCCTAAAGTAATCAGGGCACCAACTATAAAGCAAACAATTAATCTTCCGCGTATAAAGTTACTCAAAATCCTGTCGATTTCAATTACTATTTCGCGAAAACTTTTTTTATTTTTTTCTGATACAAATATTAGAAGATTATCTTTAAATAACTCCAAATCAATTAGCAAATAATATAATATTATTGGTATTACTATAACGCCAAACCCAAACTTTGTAACAAATGATGATAATTCAAATATTGCATTCCGGGAAAATGTCAACATCCCTATTTGTATTTCTTCAAAAATATCTTGAAGAAATACTTCTAAATTGGTTGAGTCTTCAATAAACTCAAAAATAAATTCAAAAGACAATAACAAATCTTGAAACCCTGATATTAATCCTGGTATCTCTCGATATAATTGGTTTAATTCATTAATTGTGTTAGGAATAAGGAAAAATATTACCAAAACTGTAAATGTAATGATAATAGCAAAAATAATTAAAATTGATAATGTTTTAGATATTCTTTTTGTTAGTAAAAAACGATAAAGAGGTCCAAAAAAATATGCTAAGAATAGGGATAAGCTAAAATATGTTAGTATTAATCCTAACCGATGAGCAATATAACAAAATAATATTATTCCAATGAGTAGTTGTATAATAAATTTGCTTTCTCTATCCTTTACTAAGATCATTTTACCCTTTCTACTGCAAAACTATTATATATTACAATAACTATGGGGAGCATATCACTTAATATATTTTATATCAGATAAATAATGAATAATCAATTCTTTAATTCTATATAATTAAAGAATTTTGAAAATACTTTAAATAAAAATAAAACCCGATTTTTATTCGGGTTTATATTATGGTGGAGGCGGCGAGAATCGAACTCGCGTCCAGAGAACCATTGATAAAAAATACTACGAGCGTAGTCTATATTTTGTTATTCACATCACCTAACTCCTATAGACAGGATTTAGTTGATGCTTGCTCCTATGTTTCTCTGTATCATTCGGAGCAGATAATACAGATAGCCTATTTTATGTTACACCCACAAAGAACTTACAGGCAAAAGCACTTTGCAGACGAGCAGCTATTAAGCTGCTAAAGCCAATTCGTTATCGTTGGCAATTAATGTTTTTCCCAGTTTTTTACGAGGACAAGGAACCTCGACTCGCATTTTTTACCTCTGTTTTCCCTGTCGATACCTATCGCCCCCATTTATTATACTTCAATTCCCTTTCGGCTTCTCTTTGTATTGCTTTCTGGGTGAGATCTCGTTTTTTGTCAAAGAGCCTTTTCCCTTTTGCAAGTCCAATTTCTAATTTTGCATATCCATTTTTAAAATAAAGCTTTAACGGAATCAAAGTGAATCCTTTTTGTTCTATCTGTCCTTTTAATTTTGTTAATTGTTTATTTTGTAGTAAAAGTTTTCTATCCCGCTTCGGTTCCAAATTATATCGGTTCCCAAATTTATATGGGCTTATATGCATATTTATAATATAAAGCTCCATGCCTTTAAAATGAGCATAACTCTCTTTTATACTGACCTGGCGATTTCTAATCGACTTTACTTCAGTTCCTCTTAATACTATACCAGCTTCATAAGTATCTAAAATATGATAATCATGCCTGGCTTTACGATTAACTGAAATAACTTGATATTTTTCTGTATCTTTTTCAAGCATTTATTTTGTCCTATAACTATTATATTATAACATATCATTGCTATATTGACAATTTATACTAATTAATCATAATATAAAATATTAAAACATACTTGTATATTATAAATCAATTTGCTGCTCTGCGCAATCGGTCCATAATAGCACTTCCTATTCCCTTTTCCTGGAAATTTTCAGTTATAATAATATCACAATTTTGTTTATCTAATAATCTCATTTGACTGTATAAATTTTGGGCACATATTTCTAAATCATTAGCATTACCAATAACTCCTACTGTATAACCCACATATTTATCAGAATTTTCACCAGTTGCTATAATTCCTACTTTATTTCCCATTTTCTTATATTTTTTAGCAATTGATAATATATTGCTAACCATCGTATTATTTCTTCCTTCTGATAATATCAAAAAAGCCTTCGGAGAATAATGTTTTTTCATCATTCCTGGAGATTTTATCGTATTGTCTTTTTTATTTCCAATAGTAATTTCTGATGTAACTCTTTTAATATTTTCAATAGTAATACCACCCAGTCTCAATACTTTCAACGGTAGCTCTGTAACATCTATTACCGTTGACTCAAGACCAACCGAAGTCCTCCCACTATCAATAATTATATCTACTTTGCCCTTTAAATCGTCTATAACATGATTAGCATCTGTTGGGCTAACATGAGCAAATAAATTAGCACTAGGGGCAACAATAGGTCTTTTAGACTCCTGAATTAGTGCCAGCGCAACTAAATGTGATGGTACTCTAATTGCTACTGTTTCCAGTCCTGCTGTAACCATACTGGAAATTTTACTACTTTTTTTTAAAACCATGGTCAAAGGACCTGGCCAAAAATTATGAGCCAAATCTATAGCTATCGCAGGGACTTCTTTTACTAAACCAAATATTTCATCCAGACAGCTAATATGGACAATCAAAGGATCGTATAAAGGCCTATTTTTTGCTAAAAATATTTTTCTTATCGCGTATTCGTTTAATGCATCAGCTCCCAGCCCATAAACTGTTTCAGTAGGGAATGCAACTATTTTACCATCTCTTATTGCTTGACCAGCTTCTCTTATCTTTTCCCTGTCAATATTATTTGTTTCAATCTTAATTATTTTTGTATTTATTTTTATCATTTTCTTAATCTTTTCCCATATTGCTAAAAAGAGCAGGATATCCTGCTCTTTTTAGCAATATTCTTTTATATATATAATATAAATGGTGGCGCAAGGGGGAATTGAACCCCCGTTTGCTGATTGAGAGCCAGCTGAATTAACCACTATTCGATTGCGCCAAATTTTTATCAACAAACATTATTTTACATAATATATCAAAAAAAGGCAATAACTTTGTTATTTAATAATATAATTTTATAAATATGGGCATTTTAATTTATTACACTTAAAAACTTTTTAAATCTTTTTAAATTATTCTCTTACTATTCATCTTCTTGTATATATAGTTATCATTTCACTACTTTCTTAAAAACCCTTATCCAATTTTCTCCTAATATTTTTCTTATATCCTGTTCGCTATATCCCCTTCTTGCTAATTCTTCAGTGATATTAGGTATTTTGTTTACTCCTTCTAAGCCCAATGGCAAGTCGACCGTTCCGTCAAAATCAGAACCCAGTCCCACATAGTCAACTCCTACATTTCTTGCAATATATTCAATATGATTAACTACATCTTTTACTGTTGCCACTTCGTTCTTATTTATTAGAAAATCAGGAACATAATTTACTCCTATTATTCCATTTTTTTTAGCAATAGCTTCAATCTGGTTGTCTTTTAGATTTCTAAGATTAGGGCACAAACTAAAGCAATTTGAATGAGAGGCCACTATAGGATCTTTACTTCTGTCAATTACATCCCAAAAACAATTTTCTGATAAATGGGACACATCTACTAACATGCCAAGATTATTCATTTCATCTATGACTTGTAATCCAAATTCTGTCAAAGCACTTTTTGTTCTCTGTTCGCCTATACCGTCACCAATTTGATTTCTTTGATTCCATGTAAGAGTCAAAAGCCTTACCCCTAATTTATATAGAATTCTTAATATTCCTAAATCGCCTTCTAATGCTTCCCCTCCCTCAATGGAGATTATTGCAGCTATCTTATCAGAGCTTAGGGCTTTCATTATTTGTTTATAATTAGTTGCTATGCTAATCTCTTTCTTATTATTTTCAATATACCGATAAATACAATCAATAAGTTGTAGTGTTCTCTTTAATGAGTCTTTTGGCTTGTATAATTCCTCGATAAAAACTGCAAAAATCTGAACATTTAATCCTCCTTCTTTCATCCTGGGGATATCCAAATGCCCTATATTTGTTCCTTCTGGTAATAATCTTTTTTTCCTTGCCAATTCCAGGACAGTATCACAATGCCCATCAAAGATTATGGCATTATCGTGTATGTTTTGTAATAATTTGATATGTTCACAATTTTTTATCAAAATATACTTATTTCCTGCTTTGTTTAATATTTTACAATCTATTGGTTAACAGTTTTTACAATCAAATATTTTTTATTATTATAATTAATTGCATCTTTTCAACTTTAGATTTATAAGAAAATATATTAACAATTTATAATAAAATAAATAAAGACAGAGTTTCTTTTAAGTAAATAACGAGAAAATCTGCCTTTATGATATGGCTGAGGGAGGTGGGCTCGAACCACCGTTCCCAGATCCAGAGTCTGGTGTCCTACCACTAGACGATCCCTCAATAATTATTTGTCAACATTAATATTTTACAACATATTTCTCATAGGTCAAATATTTATTCCAATTA
>JAQVMU010000012.1 GCA_028703475.1 Atribacterota bacterium
CTCCAATGCTTCACTAAGGCTAATAAGAATATGTTTCATGTGTTGCCTTGATGCTATTTCCGGGACAACACCACCATATTTTTTATGTATTTCTATTTGTGAAGAAACAATATTTGATAATACTTTTTTTCCATTTTCTACTATAGCTACTGATGTCTCATCACAAGAGGTTTCAATCCCTAATATGATTTTATTTTTCATTTTGTAACCCTTTATTGTTGGCACTATATTTATTCCTTTCTGCTGCTGATTTGCAGATATAAAAAGGTGATAATGCATACATATCATCATATTTATTTTTTATAATCCTATCTTCACCGATCAAAGCAATGTACGATGCTCCAGGTGGTTCTTCCTTTTTAAGAATAATATATTTATCTTTAAAGTTCTTACTTGAGATGTTCTCTTGAAAAAGATCCTCAATTCCATAACCAAAAATAAAAAAAGGCGTTTCAAACATTAGTAATTGTTCTTTAATATTAATCCATTTTTTGCATTGGTATTCTACTTTTTTTATTAATCTGTTATTTCTTTTACTTTTTTGATAGATAGTAAAATAATATTCATCTTTTCTTGCTTTAATAATCGGACATAATGTACCTGGCAAATCTTTCCATTGTAAGGCATATGCTTCCAATGTATTTACTCCAATGAGTGGAATTGACAGTGCAAAGGCCAATCCCTTTGCTGAAGCCAGACCAATTCTCAGACCGGTAAAAGAGCCAGGACCAATAGCTGTCGCAATTCCATCTAACTGGCATAATTTAAAACCTGCAAAATTAATAATATTCTCTATAAATGGTATCAATGTTCCAGAGTGGGTGGTCCCCTCTTTGTTCATCCTGTAATCATATATAACTTTACTATTCTCAATAATGGCCAAGTTTAATATTTGGGTCGCGGTATCGATTCCTAATATTTTCAAATGTCTATTAATCCTTCCACTAATTTAATATATCTTTTTCCTATCGGCTTAAAAATAATTTTTCTCGTACAGTACTCTTCTTCTATTTTTATTTTCACTAATAACAGTTCTTTTGGTAAATATTTTTTAATTTTATCAGCCCATTCTATCAATACAATTCCATCACCATAAAAATACTCCTCATAACCAAGTTCTTCTATTTCTTCAGCCTGATTAAGTCGATATAAATCAAAATGATAGATAGGCAAACGTCCCGAATATTCTTTTATGATTGAGAAAGAGGGACTGGATACCTTGCCACTACAATTTATACCACTTGCAATTCCTTGAACAAAACAAGTTTTGCCTGCTCCAAGGTCTCCATTTAAGGCAATTAAATCTCCTCTCTTTAGGAGGCTTCCTATTTTTTTACCAATTTTTCTTGTTTCTTCTGGTTTTTTACTGATAAGTGTTAAGCTATTATTGCTATTGTGATTCTTACTTTTTCCATTATTCAGCAATTTTATATTCACCTAAAATATTTTTTATCTTCCAGGGTTTTTCATCCCTGATAAATAACTTTGCAACTCTCGATTTATCAGTAAGATGCACTACTTCATCTACAATTGTATTTAGCAATTCAGCAATTCTTTCAATTTCTATAATATCTCCCATTTGCTCGCCCCATAAAACTACCTCACTACCTACTTCAACATTCTCTATATCTGTTACATCAATCATCAGTTGGTCCATACATACCCTGCCAATTACCGGAACTTTTATGCCATTTACCAGAACTTTTCCTTGATTTGACAGAAGTCTAGAGTAGCCATCCGCATAACCAACTGGTATTGTGGCAACTAATGTACTTTTTTTTGTTTTATATGTTCGACCATATCCTATAAATTTATCTATTTCAAACCTTTTTATAAAAGAAATTCGACTTTTAAAAGATAAAGCTGATTTCAGTTGTATAGTTTTTTTAACTTCCTTTGACGGGTATAGGCCATAAATTATACAACCAGGCCGGACTATATCCAGCCATGTTTCAGGTAATTCCAATATTGCAGCACTATTCGCCATATGGAAAAACGGGATTTTTGGTATATTGCTACTTTTTATCTTACTAATTACCTCATTAAATATTTGTAACTGAGAGCCGGTGTACTGTTTATCGACCTCATCGGCTGTTGAAAAATGAGTATATACTCCCTGAATATCAATGCAATCCAGTTTTATAATTTGTTTTATTACATTAATTGCTTTCTGTGGAAATATACCAAGGCGACCCATTCCCGTTTCAATTTTTAGATGAACCAACACATTCTTATTCTTTTTGATAGCTATTTTATTATATTGTTCGGCAGTCTCTGGATCACAAATTGTTGGCATAATATCATAATCAATGTATAAATACAGTTGTTCCTCTGGTGATACGCCTAACACCAATATTGGTACTTTGACATTGTTTTTTCTCAGAATTATTGCTTCTTCAATTCTGGCTACAGCAAGATATTCTACGCCATTATTAATTAATATTTTTGCAACCTCAATAGAATCATGTCCATAGGCATTCCCCTTTACAATGCCCATAATTTTTACTTGCTCACCAATCAGTTTCCTAATATTCTTAATATTTTGTTTTATTGCATCCAGGTCAATTTCAATCCACGTAGGTCCTAATAACTCTTTCATATTTGCCTCCTTAGTTTTTTATAATAAAAAATATAGTTGATATCGTTAGTACTAAAGAGATTTTTTGAACTATTTTTTATTAGCAATATTTCTTTTAAACAATTCCTTATACAATTCAATCAATATAATATTTAAGTCTCTTTATATATTATGATAACTCTAATTTTCGATAATTACCAATGCTACGGCTAAACCTTCTACATGCGATATTGAGAGCTGTATATTAATAATACCCTTTTCCTTTATTATTTTATTTAATCGATTTGATAAATAGATTTCGGGTTTACCCATATTATTATTTCTAATTTCAATTTCTTTCCATTTTATTTCGCGAAAACCAGTCCCGATAGCTTTAACCCATGCTTCTTTTGCAGCAAAATAACCAGCATATGACTGATACCGCCTCTCGTTTTTACTTTCACAATAATCAATTTCAATTTGGGTATATATTCTTTTTAGGAAACAATCATCCCATTTAGCAATAATTTTTTTTATTCTGCTAATTCTTACTAAATCAATTCCACATCCAACAATCATTATATTCCTTAAATTAATTATAAAATATATTAAAATTTTGATATAGCTATAGGCTTAATTAGTTTTAAATAATTAAAATGGCAACCATAAACTGCCTGTGACTTTTAAAATCTTACAGATAGCTGGTAATTATTCAATTTAGCAACCACTATCTTTTATTTATTTTTATTTTTTGTGGTTATTGTTTTTTATGATTTACACCAAAAAATAATAGCTTTCATTAAACGCTTTTCATAAATTATTTTAAACCTTATTTAATTAAACAGTTTTCATAATACACATTGAATGATATTTTTATATGATACTTTATTCATAGTTATAATTTGTATAATTAATTTTGCTATCCCCTATCTTATTCTTTACCAATTTTTTAAAATACATTAAAAAAATCTTTCGGCTTTGTGGAATAGTTATTATAAAACCAACAATATCAGTAATAAACCCGGGGGTTAATAATAATATTCCCCCAATAAGGATTAAAACCCCTTCCATTAAATTGTCAGTTGGTATGATTCCTTCATTCATTTTTCTTTTTATTCGCATTATAATATGTAATCCCTGTTTTTTTACCAAATATGCACCAGCAATTCCGGTTACAATTACAACAATAATTGTCAGTAGTACTCCAATATGTTTTCCTACTTGTAATAATATGTACAGCTCCAAGAATGGAACAAAAATAAACAGCAATATTAATTTACTTAAAATCATCTTTTGACCCTGTTAATATCTGTAATATATAATTTACTATAATATAATATCTATTCTACTGTTACACTCTTAGCTAAATTTCTCGGTTTATCCACATCTCTGCCTAAAATGTCTGCAATATAATAGGCTAAAAGCTGTAGAGGGATAACAGACAATAATGGATATAGAGTCTGTTCAACTGTTGGGATAAATATTACTTCATCTACTATATTTTTAATCTGTTTATCACCTTCGGAAGCTATTGCAATTATTTTAGCATCTCTGGCATTAACTTCTTTAATATTATTAATCATTTTATTATAAACATGATCTTTTGGACAAATAGCAACAACGGGAAACTTCTTGTCCAATAAGGCAATTGGACCATGTTTCATTTCTCCTGCAGTATAAGCTTCGGCATGAATGTAAGAGATTTCCTTTAGTTTTAAAGCTCCTTCTAAGGCTATTGGGAAATTAAAATCTCTCCCTAAATATAAAAAATGTTGGTATTTTGAGTATTTTTCAGCAATTTCTTTAATTATATTTTCTTTGCTAAAAATCATTTCAATCTTTTGAGGAATAGCCATTAACTCCTGTATAAGTTTTTTTTCATTCTCTGCAGAAAGTACTCTTTTGTTTTTTCCTAAAAAAATAGCAAGTAAATACAGTGAAATCACCTGACCAATAAAGGCTTTTGTCGATGCTACACCAATTTCAGGACCAGCATTAATGTAAATAGATTCATCGGCTTCACGACTTATAGTACTTCCTATAACATTAACAATTGCAAACACAGGGCAACATCTTTTTTTAAATGAACGCATAGCCGCAATAGTATCAGCAGTCTCCCCGGACTGAGAAACAACAATTCCCAGGGAATCACTATTGTATATTTGGGTTCGATAACGAAATTCTGATGCATAATCTACCTCTACCGGTATTCTACTTAGTTTTTCAATAAAATATTTTCCCAAAAGTGAAGCATAGAAGGCAGTTCCGCAAGCTATAATATGGATTTTTTTAATTTTTTTTATCATCTTTTCAGACATATTAATATCTTTCAAATTTACTCCACTCTGGTCAATATATTTGCTCAGGTTATTTTTTATTACTAATGGCTGTTGAAAGATTTCCTTTAGCATGAAATGCTTATAACCACTTTTTTCTGCCATTTCTGAATCCCAATCAATTTCAACTATTTCTTTTTTTACCTCTTTTCCCTCCAAATTAATAATGTTAACAAAATTTTTACCAATAGTTGCTATCTCGTTTTCTCCTAAAAATATAACTTTTTTAGTATAATTCAAGAGTGCCGGTATATCGGAAGCAATATACATTTCTTCGTTTCCAACACCAATTACCAATGGACTGCCACATCTGGAAACAACTATCCTGTCTGGCTCCTTATTTGATACTATTCCTAAAGCATAAGAACCTTTTACCTCCTTTAAAGATTTTCTTACTGCCTCAGTCAGGTTTTCATGGTAATTTTTTTTGATGAGGTGTGGTAATACCTCTGTATCTGTTTCAGAAATAAACTTACAACCATCATTGATTAATCTTTCTTTGATTTCTAAATAGTTCTCTATAATGCCATTGTGGACAACCACAATTTCATGCTTTTTTGAAAAATGAGGATGAGCATTGGCTTCATTAGGCCTGCCATGTGTAGCCCATCTGGTATGCCCTAATCCAATAGTGCCTTTAAGCTCAGATTCTTTGATTATTTGTTTCAGGTATTCTATCCTGCCTTTGCACTTTTGAATATTTATCTTATTTCCTTTATTTAGAACTGCTACTCCGGCAGAATCATATCCTCTATATTCTAATTTTTCTAATCCTTGTATTAAAACAGGTAGTGCTTCTTTATTTCCAATATATCCAATTATTCCGCACATTATTAATTCCTTTCTTAAAATAAAAAATCCTCATTATTAATCCATTAAATTAAACTAAATAATAGTTGTTTCTTAATTTCTTAATGAGGATTATAAAAATATATTTATATTAGTAAATTTATCAATATATTTAAGGATCAATAAAAGCCTGGTAATTTTTTTGTCCTCACAATTTCTTGTAAGCTTTGTAAATTACCTTTAGAATGGCTATCCCGGGAGCATCCGCCGAATATTCGATAAACTCCCCCCTCGTCAACTTAATTATAAAAAACATGTCGTGATTAAAATTAATAATTAAGTTCTGGCGCTTTTATTTAGTTTTTATTTTTCACATATTTTATCCCTCCTATATCCTTCTCTTTTCATTTTATGTAAAGAAATGTTATATAATTATAACACATTTGCCAGTAATATATTCCATTAAAAGAATTTGTTCATTCATATTTTTTCATGAATTCATCAAAGTTATTCTTACACTTATCGATAATGTTCTTATCCTTGCTTTCCAGTAATACTCTAATCTTTTTTTCAGTGCCGGAAGGTCTAATAAATACCCTCCCTTTTCCACTAATCATATTTTGAATATCATTTTTGATGACACTATATTCTTCGCTGTTTAGCATAGCTTCTTTATCAACAATATCATAGTTTAGCAATTTTTGATGGTACTTTTTCATTATTGATGCCTGTAAGGAAATCCTTTTATTGCTACTACTTAAAGCTTCCAATAGTTTTAATGAAGTAACAATTCCGTCTCCATTAGGGCTATTTTTAAGAAATATTATATGACCTGACTGTTCTCCACCTAATGCTGCATTTTCTTCCAACATCTTTCTTAAAACATTTTTGTCCCCTATATCAGTTCTTATAACTTTCCCTCCAATTTTCTCAATTGTTTCATCAAACCCTAAATTGCTCATATGTGTAGTAACTATCAAATTATTTCCCAGTATGCCTTTTTTTAAAAATGCATTAGCATAAATTGCCATAATTTGGTCTCCGTCTACAATTTCCCCCTTTTCATCTACTGCCAATACTCTATCTGCATCACCATCATAAGCAAGCCCAAGGTCAGCGTTTTCACTTATTACTTTTTTTTGTAAATCGATTAAATTAGTGGAGCCACAATTCTGATTAATATTGGTTCCATTTGGAAAATTATTAATAATTGAGAAATTTTTAATTTTAAGTCTCGAATACAGTTCTTCTATCAAAATACTTGCTGCGCCATTAGCACAATCAATTATTATTTTATAGTCTGAATTTTTCACACTTTCTGAAGTAGAATTAATAATATAGTCAATATAAATCTTTTTAGCGTCTCTTAGTAATTCTATTTTTCCAATATTTTTTCCTGATATATTTATTTTCTTGTATTTCTCATTTATTAGTATATTTTCAATTTCTTCTTCTTTTTCATTATCAAACTTCATACCATCACTAAAAAAGAATTTAATCCCGTTGTCATAATAAGGATTATGTGAAGCAGAAATCACTATTCCCATTGATGCTTTAAAGTACTTAGTTAAATATGCAACTGCCGGGGTTGTTACAATACCGGCATCCAGTACACTTATACCGGTTGAACAAAGACCTGCGCTAAGCGCATATTCTAACATATCTCCAGAAATTCTGGTATCTCTTCCTATTAAAATATTAATATTTTTACTATTTTTAAAATAATACCCGATTGCTCTTCCAAGATTTAAAGCAACCTCTGCAGTCATCGGGTATTGGTTTGCCAGACCTCTTATTCCATCAGTACCGAATAGATTAGCCATGAGTTCCTCACTTCTTTTCTAAACAATAAAATATTTTTAGAAATATATATTATTTTTTTATTGTTATTTCTACTTCTTCAGGAATAACCTGAATCAAATCAATCTCTGGAGGTAATTCTACTTCTACTTTTGCTTTTTCGCTTTCAACATTTGAAAGGTTTACAAATAATTTTATATCCTTATCTGTTATATTTTTAAAACTGCTTGATTTACCTACCACTTTAACATCAGCCATCTCTGGATTTAATTGATAATCAACAAAAGGAGATGCATCTTGATGCATGATACTGATATCCTGGAATAAATACTCCTCTTCCTTTTCCTCGACAAATATCTGCACCTCAACTAATGTTATTTGCTCATCTGCAAGGTATATCCCTTCTCCAAGAATTGGTGGTATTCTTACAGTAAGCGTTTTAGAAATTCCATTCACATCAATAGGAATAGTTTCTAAATAATTTAAATATCCTATTTTTGAATAGTTCCCATATACCCGGATATAGCTGGGATCAGCTTCAATTTTTGATATGTAATATTCAGGAGCCGGCTTCCCAACAATACGTGGTCTAATTGGCAATATTTTTTCTGGGTATCCTTCGCCTACCCTGATAAGTACAGAAACTGTCTCAGGATTTACCTTTAACCCTTCTATCTCAATATTTTCTTTACTGAAAACAGAAACTTTTTCTTCTCTTGATATGTCTTCATTTATTGAGGAAATATCTATATCTATTTTTACTTTTTCAATTATTTGAAGCAACGATTCAGCTCCAGCGATTGTAACCTCCTGCGGATTTATTTCAGGCTCATCCTCTAAAGAATAACCTCTTTCGGGTAAACCAATTAAACTGTATTCCACGGGAAATGTACTCTCTATTATTTCTTCAACTGTAACTCTTATTTCATTAGGAATTATTTTAGTGATGTTGGTACTTTTGGGAACAACAATATCAGTTATTATTTGGTATTCACCCGCTTCTCTTATATTTTTTAAATCTACTGTGCCAACTATCTTTTGGGATGAAATATTTTCCAATATATTTTGTGGCCCCTGAATTCCAACACTTACCTTGTCTCTTATTTCTTTAATTGATAAATTGCCACTTAAATTAATTGGTCTTACCTCTATATCATAATATCTTTCAGCTGTTATATTATATTCACTGGATATATAAAACCATAGTACAATTGCCATTGCAAATGCCAACAGTTTGATATCTAAATTTTTAAGTAAGATTGTTTTAATTTTAATCATTTTTTTGATTACCTTTTTTTGCTGAATCGAATAATTTTATCCTTTTTGGGTGATATAATTTCTGTAAAAATTTTTTGAGTAATTGTGGCTTCATTGGTCTTGTCAGTTTTCCATCAATAGCAACAGTAATAGCGCCTCTTTCTTCCGAAACTACTACAATTAAAGCATCGGTAGTTTCACTTAATCCTATTGCTGCCCTGTGCCTTGTTCCTAAATATTTTTTTAAATCAGTTCTTTTTGTCAAAGGCAATATACAGTTTGCTCCCGCAATTCTGTTATTCCTTATAATAACTGCACCATCATGCAATGGTGAATTTGGCAGGAAAATGGAATAAAGCAATTCTGAGGAAAAATCACTATTTAAAGTAATTCCAGTTTCTAAAATATCTTGTAAT
The DNA here is from genome assembly GCA_028703475.1 of Atribacterota bacterium. Lineage (NCBI taxonomy): Bacteria > Pseudomonadati > Atribacterota > Atribacterota bacterium. The sequence continues at coordinate 9,156 of JAQVMU010000012.1, forward strand.
CCAACTTCTCTTTCTAATACAATTAGGGCTCCATTTTTTTCTGCAGAAAGCATTGGCACGACCATAATAATACCATTAATTAGCTCTTCCCACTGTTTTGTTTCCTCTCCCTGTCTAAATAATGGTATATTACTCAGGAAACCACCTTTACCCATTTTTAATAATAATCTTCTTAGTTCTGGTTGGAATATAATTGGGATTGCTACTACAAGCATCGCCATCAAGCCTTTTATTAACCAATTTATTGTTCTCAATCCCAGCCAATTAGCAATAAAAGAAAAAATAAAAAGAACCACAAATCCTTTAATAATTTGGACAGCAGGTGTGTCTTTTATTAATAGAAAAACATTATAAAGAATAAAAGTTATTAAAACAATATCTAAAATATCCAACACAGATATATTTAAAGACATTTTTTACCTTATTAACCTTTTACTAAAATAAAAAAGCCATCCCAAAATTATTTTATCATAAAATACTTTGATGATGGCTATTTTTTTCTGATAAGCATAACAAATAAAACAATATTTAAAAAGCAGAAAGACCATATTATCTCTTTGAAAATTGATAACTTGCCCTTGCGCCTTTTTTGCCATATTTTTTTCTTTCTTTCATTCGAGCATCACGTTCCAGCATTTTTTCTTTCTTTAAAACTGGTCTGAGCGAATGATCATATTCTACCAATGCCCTGGCTATTCCATGTCTAACTGCCCCACTTTGTCCGGTAGTGCCACCACCGGTTACTTTAATATTAACATCCACTTCTTCCATTTTATTAACCAAGCGCAAAGGTTCTTCAGCTATTATTACATCATTATTATTGGGGAAATATTCATTTAAAGGTTTATTATTAATAGAGATATTACCTTTGCCAGGATATAACCAAACCTTGGCAATTGAGGTTTTTCTTCTTCCAGTGCCATAAAATCTGTTAATCGTCAAAATTGCACCTCCTTATCGATTAGTTTATAACAATAACTTCTTGAGCAGTATGCGGGTGTTTATCTCCACGGTACACTTTAAGCTTTTTCATTACTGAACGACTTAGCTTATTTTTAGGTAACATTCCTTTAACTGCTTTTTCAATAACCATTTCTGGTTTTTTTTCTATCATTTCTTCAAACTTTACTTCTTTTAATGATCCTGGATAACCGGTGTGATGTCTATACAATTTTTGTTCTGCTTTATTACCAGTCACTTTAACTTTTTCGGCATTAATTACAACGACATAATCACCTAAATCTTGTGATTGATCAAATACAACTTTATTTTTTCCCCTTAAAATAGATGCTACTTCTGTAGCAAGTCTGCCCAATATCTTTCCTTTTGCATCAAACAGATACCAATTTCTTTGTATATTTTCCTGTTTTTCTCTAAATGTCTTCAATTTTTCCTCCCTCTGTCGGAATAATCAATAATAGGATAAAATAACATAAAAATTCTAATATAATTAAGTATTAATGTCAAGATAATTCTTGCTAAATGCTTATTTTATCATTTAATTTATAATATTATCCCTAATATCTTACCTTTATTAAGTACAGTCCATTTGGTGGCAACACTATTCCTGATTTTTGATTATTTTTTCCTTCAAGAATATTTATTATTTCCTTTGGTTCACGTTTATTCATTGAAAAATTTATTAATGTTCCAACAATTAGTCTCATCATTTTATATAAAAAAGCATCTGCTTCAATTGTAAAACAAACTATTTGCTTATTTTTCTTAATATTGATGCTTTTAATAGTTCTTAATCTGTTTACTCTCCTGTCATTTTTCTTTTTATTCAAGCAACTAAGAGCACTAAAATCATGATAGCCATAAAGATATTTGGAAGTTTCTATCATTCTATGAATGTCTAATTGTTTATTAAGAAAATAATAATAATTTCTCATAAAGACAACTTTTGAAGAAAACCTGGTATCGAATAAACTTCTGTTCATTATGAAATACTTGTAAATTTTGCTTTTCGCACTATACCTTGCATGAAAATCCATACTAACAGATTGTGCCTTTCTAACCCTTATATCACCCGGCAGATTATGGTTTAGTACAAGTGTCCATTTATTTACAGGCATTGAGCTTTTTGTGATAAAATTAGCAACTTGACCTATGGCATGCACACCGGCATCTGTACGACCTGATCCATTTAGCTTTATTCTATTTTCTCCAGTAATATTCCTTATAACCTTCTCAATTGTTCCTTGAATTGTTTTTCTGTTTTTTTGTTTTTGCCAACCGTAATAATTTGTTCCATCATAAGCAATTATAAGTTTAATATTTTTTGTATTTTCCATAATACTATAACCCTAATACTTTCCAAATACAAATGCTAATATTATCACCAAAAAACTTATAATGAAAAACAACTTATCATTTCTCTTTATTGATAACGTTCGATAATGTGTTCTTCCATTTCCTCCTCTATAACACCTTGCTTCCATTGCAATTGCTAACTCATCAGCACGATGGAATGCATTTATGAATAATGGAATAATTATAGGAATCATGTTCTTTATACGGTTTATAATATTACCACTGTCAAAATCTGCACCACGAGCAACTTGAGCTTTTATTATTTTTTCTGTTTCTTCCATCAAAGTTGGAATAAAACGAAGTGCGATTGTCATCATCATTGCTATCTCATGAGCTGGTACTTTAATACTTTTAAAAATAGACAATAGCCTTTCAATTCCATCTGTTAAGCCAATTGGAGAAGTGGTCAGTGTTAACCATGAAGTTGCTATAATTAATAAAAATAATCTGGTTGCAATAAAAAATCCGCGAATCAAACCTTCTTTTGTAATTGATAGAATCCATATTCTTAAAATAACTTCTCCTTGTGTTGTAAAAAAATGTATTAATAATGTCAGTATTATTAAGAATAACAATGGCCTTAAGCCCAACAATACATATTTTGGATTAACCTTTGACAGGGCTATCCCACTAAATAGATATATACCAACAACCAAAAAACCTACCCATGTATTAATTAAAAATATTGTAATAATTATAAATAAGGTTATTAATATTTTAATTCTCGGATCTAATCTGTGAATAGTTGATTCCTTGTGAATATATTGGCCAATTGTTAAATTTCTAATAAATTTCATTTACCTTCTCTTATTTATTAAGTTTATAATTTCACTTTCTGCTTCTTCCAGTGTTAAAACACCTGAGTCAACAGGCCTTCCCATTGTTTTTAATTTATGCATAATATATGTAATCTGAGGCAATGATAACCCTATTGTTTCTAACCTCTCTACATTATCCCTAAAAATTGCTTTCGGTGTGTCGTCCATTACAATTCTTCCGTTTTCCATAACTATTATTCTTTGCGATAACTCTGCAACTACTTCCATATTATGTGAAACTAATATAATTGTCTTTTGAAAAGATATATGAAGATCCTTGATTAATTTTAGTAATTTTTTACGGTTTTGAGGATCAAGACTTGCGGTTGGTTCATCTAAGATAATAACATCTGGTTCAATTGCCAGAATACTTGCGATTGCAACTCTACGCATTTCACCACCGCTTAAGCTAAATGGTGATTTGTCCTTATACATAGAATAATCCATTTCAACCATTTTCATTGCCTTCCTGACCCTTCTCTCCAACTGATTAATATCTTTTATTCCTGTATTTTTTGGTCCAAAAGCAATTTCCTTAAAGACAGTCTCTTCAAACAACTGATTTTCGGGGTACTGAAAAGTAAGCCCAACTATTTTTCTTATTTCCTTAAGCTTTGCCTTATTTTGATGTATATCTACTCCATCAATGAATACTTTTCCCTCAGTAGGTTCCAGCAGACCATTAAACATTTGCAGAAGTGTAGTTTTCCCACACCCTGTATGTCCGATAATTCCAACAAATTCCCCTCTTTTAATCTTTAAATTAATTGACTTTAAAGCATCAGTTTCAAATGGCATATTTAAATTATAGGTATATGAAACATTTTTTAGATTAATAAGCATAATTTTTCTACCATTTCTTCTTTATTTAAAATATTTGGAGGAATCTTTATACCTTTTTGGCTTAACATTCTTGCAAGCATGGTTGTTGGAGGTAATTCTAAATTTAACTGCTTTAACTGTTCATCCGATTGTAAAAAAATTTTTTGAGGTGTACCTGTTAATGCAATTTCACCTCTTTTAAGCACAATTATTTTATTAAATTCTGCTGCCTCTGACATGAAATGAGTGATATATATAATCGTAATTTTTTCATCTCTATTTAATTTCTTTATAGTATCAAGTATTTCCCTTCTTCCTTTTGGGTCTAACATAGAAGTTGGTTCATCTAATACTAAATATGATGTATGCATAGCTAATGCTCCTGCAATAACAACTTTTTGTTTTTGACCGCCTGATAATAAATGAGGTTCACAGTTTCTCATTTCAAGCATACCAACAAGATCCAAAGCCCATTCTACCCTTTCTTTCATTTCCGACTCATCTATTCCTACATTTTCTAATCCAAAAGCAATATCGTCCTCAATTGTTGTGGCAACAAGTTGATTGTCAGGGTTTTGAAAAACCATTCCTACCTTTTTTCTTATCTCCCAGATTTTATCTGTATCTTTAGTATTCATATTATTCACAATAACATCACCTTCCTGTGGTAATAACAACCCATTAATATGTTTTGCAAATGTTGATTTCCCAGAGCCATTGGCACCAATTACAGCTATAAAATCCCCGTTATGAATATCAATATTAATATTTTTCAAGGAAAATAAATTATTGTCTTTATTATTATGGTAAAGGTATGAAACGTTATCAAATATTATCAAATAAACATCCCTCTTTTACGACTTTTAATTAGCTTATAGCTAATATGGTATTTTAATAATAAAAATAAAAAGGTTAAAATGCAGGAATACTCATTACTATATAATCCTTACAAATTAACCTTATTATTTTCTATATTTTATTTAACAAATTCTATAACTGCCATCGGGGCTGCATCACCTTTTCGAAAACCGGCTTTAATAATTCTTGTATAGCCCCCGTTTCTTTCTTTGTACTGAGGACTAATCTCTTCAAAAAGGAGTTTGATAGCATGTTTGTTCTGTATAGATTTGAATACTTTCCTTCTTGATTGTAGATTATCTTCTTTTGCTACAGTAACTATTTTTTCTAAGTATTTTTGCAATTCTTTTGCTTTAGGAAATGTTGTATTAATTTTTCGATTTATAATCATAGATATGGACAAATTAGATAATAATGCCCTTCTATGGCTGGTATCCACATTTAACTTTCTTTTTAAGTTTCTATGTCTCATCAGACTCACTCCTTTGTATCTCAGTATCTTTCAAAGAAAGGCCGAATTCTTTTACTTTATCCTTGATTTCTTCAAAAGACTTTTTACCTAAATTTTTTATTCCCATTATTTCTTCTTCTGTTTTACTGATAATATCACCGAAAGAATTAATATTAGACTTCTTTAAACAATTGTATGATCTTACTGAAAAATCAAGTTCCTCTATGCTTTTTTCTAATAATTTTTTCTGTTCATTATTTTCATTCTCTTCCTCTGCAATTTGATCAGTTATAGACTCCATTTCATCAGGAGAAAATTTTGTAAACAACTTTAAATATTTAATAAGAATATTTGAAGCTTTGCTTAGCGCTTCGTCTGGCAATATACTTTTATTTGTATATATATCCATAACAAGTTTTTCATAATTCATAAACTGGTCAGAACTTGTTTTTTCAATATTATATGCTACCTTAATAACAGGTGAAAACATTGAATCAATAGTTATATAATTAATAGCCTGGTCTTTCTTTTTATTTTCTGGCGCAGTAATATATCCAGTGCCTTCTTCAACGATTATCTCCATATCCAATTTACCATCATCGCTCAAAGTGGCTATCGTGCTATTTGGATTTAAGATCTCCACATTTATGTTCGGAGTTATATCTCCTGCTTTTACAATACCTTTTCCACTTGCTTTTAGTCTTAATACTTCAGAATTACTACCATACATTTTAAAAACAATGGCTTTTGTGTTTAGAAGAATTTCATTAACATCTTCCTTTACACCGGGTATTGTAGAAAATTCATGAACAACTCCTTCAAACCTTACTGCAGTTGCACTTGCACCAGTTAAAGAAGATAATAACACTCTTCTTAAGGAATTACCTAAAGTTGTACCATAGCCTTTATCCAATGGCTCAATTATAAAACGCCCATAACTATCTGTTAAATTTTCTATTTTTATTTTAATATTATTTATATCTAACAATTGAAATATCTCCTTCCGGTATTGATTGTTAAGTGCCATTTTATCTGGAATAGAATTCAACGACTAGCTTTTCATCAATAGGCATATCAATGTCTTCTTTAGAAGGAAGCTTAACCACTTTCCCTTTTAAATTTTTAATATCGGCTTCTAGCCACGAAGGAACATTAACTTCTCTCTCTTCTTCTTTTAGTTCTTTCAATTCATTAATACTCTGGCTTTTTCCCCTGACTTCTATAACATCATTTAATTCTGCCATATAGGAAGGTATGTTAACTTTTTTACCATTTACCAAAATATGGGAATGTCTAACAAGCTGCCTGGCTTTTGCTCTCGAATTGGCAAAACCCAAACGGTAAACAATATTATCCAATCTTCTTTCTAAAAACTGAATAAAGTTCTCACCGGTTACTCCATGTTTCTTCTCTGCCTTTTCAAAAAGATTACTAAATTGTTTTTCTAAAAGACCATACATATCTTTCATCTTCTGTTTTTCTTTCAACTGAATGGCATAGTTTGATAATTTTCTCACTCTTCTGCTTTGGGAACTTTTACCTGGTGCATTTTCTCTTTTTTCAACTGCACATTTTTCAGTATAACACCTTTCTCCCTTTAAAAATAACTTGGTTCCCTGTCTTCGGCATAGCCGACAAACAGGACCCGTATATCTAGCCATGTAATTACCTCCTTAAGGTAAAATTATGTATTATTTATAAATAATTAACATTACTTATTTAGATATTTATAATTATCATTTTATTCATTATTTATTAGATCACACCAAAAGCTAAACTCTACGCTGTTTAGGAGGTCTGCAACCATTATGTGGTATCGGTGTAACATCTCTTATTGTATTTATTTTGAAACCAATTGCCTGTAATGAGCGTATAGCCGTTTCTCTCCCGGATCCAGGACCTTTTACATACACATCTATATCTCTCATACCTTGATCCATTGCTTTTTTCCCGGCTTCCTCAGCTGTTCTTTGTGCTGCAAACGAAGTACTTTTTTTACTTCCCTTATTTCCAATAGATCCTGCACTTGCCCAGGAAACAATATTTCCTTCCGTATCTGAAATAGCTACAATGGTATTATTAAAAGTTGATTGAATGTGTACAATGCCTTTTAATATATTCTTTCTTACTTTTTTCTTTCTGACTTTTTTTGCCTGCTTTTTTGTAGCCAAAATATTCTCCTTTCCAATAATTATAAAACGTAAAATTCTATATTACTTACTTCTTTTAATACCAACAGTTCTTCGTGGTCCTTTTCTTGTTCTCGCATTAGTACTTGTTCGTTGTCCTCTAACAGGCAAGCTTCTTTTATGTCTTAATCCCCGATAAGAACCAATTTCCATTAACCTTTTTATATCTGCAGTTCTTTGACTTCTTAGTTCTCCTTCAACCTTAAGGTCTTTGCCAATCAAATCCCTAATTTTGTTAATCTCTTCATCCTTTAAATCTTTTACTTTAGTTTCAAAGTTAATACCTGCTTCAGTCAGTATCTTTCTTGATAATGTATATCCAATACCATATATATATGTCAATGCACAATCTATATTTTTATTATTTGGTATGTCAACACCGCTAATCCTAGCCATATAATTTTTCCCCCTTTATTATTTTCCCTGTTTTTGTTTATGCTTGGGATTATTGCATATTACCATTATTTTTCCATGTCTTCTTATTAATTTACATTTTTCACAAATCTTTTTTACAGATGTTCTGACTTTCATTTTTTAATTCCTCTCCTGCTATAAAATCTTGAATACACCTAAATAAAAAATATTATAATTCGAACTATAGGTATATAGCTACACTTAAATACAATTTAATATATAATAGATTATGTTATATATTATTTCAATATTTTATATATACCTATTCATTATAATCGATATATAATTCTACCTCTACTTAAATCATATGGAGAAATTTCAACTTTTACCTTATCTCCAGGCAATATACGTATAAAATGCATTCTAATCTTACCAGATATATGTGCTAATACTTCGCAACCATTCTCTAATTCAACTTTAAAAGTTGCATTAGGTAGTGCCTGGGTTACAGTTCCTTTCATTTCTACATATTTTTCTTTACCCATTATACAATCATCTCCCATTTAAAAAATAATGTATAGTTCCTGAAATTGTCTTTAATTTCATACTGTTAATATTTCATTATTTTTTTCATATATTGCTATAGTATGTTCAAAATGAGCTGACAAACTTCCATCAGCAGTTTTTACTGTCCATCCATCACTACCACTGATTGTTTGATATTTACCTTCATTTATCATTGGCTCTATAGCTATTACCATACCTTTTTCTAATTTCATACCTGTTTTAGGTCTACCATAATTAGGTATTTGTGGATCTTCATGAACCTTCAAGCCAACACCATGGCCAACAAATTCCCTGACTACAGAAAAGTTCCTTTTTTCAGCTAAAGTTTGAATTGCGTAACCTATATCACCTAAATAGTTACCATTCTGTGCTTTCTTAATACCTTCATATAAACATTCTTTTGTTGTTTTAATTAATTCTTCAGCTACTTTACTTATCTTTCCAACAGCCACAGTAACAGCACTGTCTCCATAATAACCATTTAAATAAGTCCCAATATCTATACTAACAATATCACCTTCTCTTAAAATTCTTTCACCTGGTATTCCATGCACTATTTCATCATTTATGGAAATACATGCAGATGAAGGAAACTCATTACCTTCAGGGCCATATCCCTTGAATGATGGTTTCCCGCCATGCTTTATAATGTAATCCTCTGCCATTTTATCAATATCAATAGTTTTTATACCAGGTTTCACTTTATCAGAGATATATTTTAACGTATTTGCTGTTAGCTGGCAACTTTTCTTTATCTGTTGAATCTCTTTATCTGTTTTTATTATAACCATACATTATTTCTTTCTGCTAATTCCAAGATTACTTAGAGTGTCCTTTACTACTTTTAACCTCTCTTCAAGTTCAATATTCGAATTAACCCTTGTTAATAGATGTCTCTTTTGATAGTAATCCACAAGTGGCAATGTTTCATTATTAAATACTTCGAGTCGCTGTAAAATTGTTTCTTCCTTGTCATCATCTCTTTGAATAAGCTTTCCACCGCAAATATCACATGTTCCTTCTACTTGCGGAGGATCATAATTAAGATTATAAATGGCACCACATTTAGTACAAACCCTTCTGGATGATAACCTTTCTAATATTGTTTTTTTTGAAGTCTCAAAATAAAACACCTGATCAATTTTAATGGATAAACTTTTCATTAATAAATCCAAATCAATAGCCTGCTGTATAGTTCTTGGAAAACCATCAAACATAAATCCGGACTGGCAATCACTTTTTATTATTCTGTCCTCGATTATTTTCATAATCAAATTATCAGGAACTAATTTGCCTGAGTTCATATAAGATTGTGCTTTCTTACCTAAATCAGTTTCATTTTTTATGGCATTCCTTAAAATATCTCCTGTAGAAATAATTGGGATATCATTCTCCTTTTTTATTTCATGGGCAATGGTTCCCTTACCTGCTCCAGGAGGACCTAATAATACAATTATCATGAAAATCCCCTTATTTATTATTTATAAATAATTAATAGTTATTATTTCTTTATAAAACCTTCATAATGTCTCATTAGCATATGAGATTCTATCTGTTGAACTGTTTCCAGAGCAACACCGACCATGATTAAAACAGAAGTGCCACCAAAATATATAGTAGTAATTCCTGTAATTTCGATTAATATGTTTGGAAGTATTGCTATAATTGCCAAAAATATAGCCCCACTTAATGTTATTCTGGTCATAATATTATCAATATACATTGCAGTTGCTTTCCCAGGTCTTCTTCCAGGTATAAAACCTCCGTATTTTTTTAAATTATCCGCCATATTTTGAGGATTAAAGGTTATAGCTGTATAGAAAAACGTGAACACTAAAATCAATATAGCATATAAGGTTAAGTATAATGGCGTACCAGGTGAAAGAGCTGCTGATACTTTTTGCATAAAAGCAGAACCTTGAAAAAATTGTGCGATAGTACCTGGAAATATTAATATGGCTGAGGCAAATATAATAGGAATAACACCGGCCTGGTTAACCCTTAGCGGTATATGGGTGCCTTGTCCACCATATAATTTTCGACCTATAACTCTTTTTGCATACTGCACAGGAATACGTCTTTGACCTTGTTGGATTGCAACGACTCCTGCAATAACTAAAACAATAACTACTACCAGACTTATAAGTGATATAATGCTTATCTCTCCAACTCTGAATAAATTCCATGTTTGTATAATCTCAGTTGGTATTCTGGCAACAATTCCGGCAAATATTATTATTGAAATTCCATTACCAATCCCATAGTCGCTAATTTGCTCACCCAGCCACATTAAAAAACATGTACCTGCAGTCAAACTGATAACCAATAAAAATCTGAACATTAAACCACTAATCATTAATACCTGTAGACTTTCCAGCCATGCGCTAATACCAACAGCCTGTATTAACCCTAAAACTACAGTGCCATATCGTGTTATTCGATTTAATTTGGTTCTTCCTTCCTGTCCTTCTTTTGCCCATTGTTCAAACAATGGAACTACTGACTGCAATAGTGACATGATAATAGAAGCATTAATATATGGCATAATTCCTAATGCAAATAGTGAAAAACGACTTAATGCGCCACCTGCAAAAAGATCAAAAAAACCAAGAATTCCACCTTGTGTTAATAAGTTTGCCATTGCTTGTTTATCAATTCCGGGTAAAGGAATATGACTACCCAGTCTAACTACAATCAACATTGCTAATGTAAATAAAAGACGGCTTTTTAAATCAGGTATTTTGAATAGACTACGAAGTTGATCCAGCACTTAAATCACCTCAACCTTCCCACCGGCTGATTCTATTTTCTTTATAGCTTCCTGGCTAAAACGGTGCGCTCGTACTGTTATTTTTTTATTTATTGCTCCTCCGCCAAGTATTTTAATGCCATCCCCGATTTTTTTTATCATGCCTTCTTCCAAAAATCGTTCGGGATTTATAACTTCATCGTCATTAAATCTATTTAATTTTTCAAGATTTATAATTGCATATTCTTTCTTAAAAATATTACAAAAACCGCGTTTCGGTATTCTACGGCTTAATGGCATTTGACCACCTTCAAAATATGACCTTGTTTTCGAACCAGATCTGCTTTTTTGTCCATTCATTCCTCTACCGGCAGTTGTACCATTTCCGGAAGCATTGCCTCTGCCTACACGTTTTTTGGCATGGACTGACCCGGGACTTTTTTCTAAGTTATTTAACTTCATTATTATATTCCCCCTCAGTTACGATTAACTATATATTTTCTCTACAGGAATTCCTCTTAGTTTAGCAACTTCTCTGGCATTTTTTAGGCTTAGCAAGGCTTTCATTGTAGCTCTTACAATGTTTAAGTTATTATCACTGCCTAATGATTTTGTAAGAATATCTTGTATTCCTGCTGCTTCAATAATTGCCCTAACAGCACCACCAGCGATAACTCCTGTTCCTGGAGAAGCAGGCCGCAAAAATACTTTAGCACCACTATGTACACCTGTAACAGTATGAGGTATTGTATTTTTCCTTGTCTTGATTTTATACATTTCCTTCTTTGCTTTTGTAACACCTTTTTTAATTGCATCTGATACATCTTTTGCCTTACCATATCCAATCCCTACAGAACCATTACCGTTCCCCACTACGACCATGGCACTAAAGCCAAATCTTCTTCCACCTTTAACGACTTTGCTTACTCTATTTACAAAAACCACGCTTTCTTTAAATTCCTGTTCTTCATTTGTAACCCTCTGCATGTATTCATCTCCTCTCCCTATCGATTATTAAATCTTTTTAATTATATAAATTATATTTGAAATACAGATTTATTTCTTTTCCTTTAATTTTATCTGATCTGCTAAGGACTTGATTCTACCGTGAAACAAATATCCATTTCTATCGAACACAACTTGATTAATTCCCTTATCTATTAATTTTTTATTTAATATTTTCCCGGCTACTTCAGCAGCTTTTGCATTTCCTCCATATGATATTTCTTTCTTTACTTCAGGAGATAATGTAGATAAGGATAATAGTGTCTTTCCTTCATCATCATCAATAGCTTGTACATAAATATTCTTTGAACTACGAAAAACAGTTACTCTAGGTTTTTCGCTGGTACCATATATTTTTTTTCTGATACCTTTTTTTCTTCTAATCCACGCCATTGTCTTTTTATCTTTCATAAAACTATGTACACCTCTTTCTGGTATTACTAATAACTAAATATTATTAATTAACTGCCGGCTGTTGCTCCAGCCTTACCGACTTTCCTTCTTACATGTTCATCTATGTACTTAATTCCTTTTCCTTTGTACGGCTCTGGCTTACGATAATTTCTTATCTCAGATGCAATTTTTCCAACTAATTGCTTATCGGCACCTTTTACTTTAATTATTTTTTGTTTATCAACAATAAATTCAATTCCTTCAGGTGCCTGAACTTTAATTGGGTGAGAATAACCCAGACTTAGTTCAAGGTCTTTACCTTTTACATCAGCCCGATATCCTACCCCTACTATTTCTAATGTCTTTTCAAAACCTTCATTAAGTCCCTTAATCATATTAAAGATCAAATTTCTTGTTAGGCCATGCAAAGAACGATGTAATGTAAGATCACTTGGTCTTTCAACAAATATTTGATTATCTTTAATTTTTACTTCTATATCAGGGTTTATTTTATAGTTTAATTCCTGATTATTTTTCTTTGCAGTTATTGTTTTATTTTTTATATCAACAGAAATCCCATCTGGAATATCAATGGGTAATTTTCCTATTCTGGACATATTTTCCTCCTTGCATGAAATCATCAGATTTAACTTTTATTCAGTATTAAGTATATGTCTTTATAAAAGAATGCTTTTCGAAATATCTGGATTTTATACTACCAGATATAGCACAATACTTCTCCTCCATAATGCTTTTTCTTGGCTTCTTTTCCGGACATTATTCCCTTAGATGTGGATAGAATACTGATACCTAATCCACCCAGTACTTCAGGTATATCGTCTTTCTTTACATAAACTCTTAACCCGGGTTTACTAATCCTTTTTAAATTCGTAATAATTCTCTGTCTTTCATAATATTTTAACAAAATTGTAATTGTTCCCTGCTTGGTATCTTCTTTATATTTATAATCGCTAATAAAACCTTCCTCTTTTAATATCCTGGCAATTTCCAGTTTTATTTTAGAAGAAGGTATTTCTACACTTCCGCCTCTAGCTCGATTTGCATTTCTAATTCTGGTAATCATGTCGGCAATTGGATCCGAAACAACACCCATATATATCCTCCCCTCTTGCAATCATATAGAATTTTTAAATTAAAATTCTAGCAAAATGTTTTTTTGATACTTAAATAATTTTTTTCTATACGCATTACCAGCTCGATTTAGTAACACCTGGTAATTCAGCATTATGTGCCATTTTCCTAAAACAAATACGACAAATTCCAAATTTTCTTATATAACCTCTTGGTCTGCCGCATATATTACAACGATTATATTCTCTGACTTTATATTTCTGTTCTTTTTTTGCTTTTACAACCAAAGCTTTTTTTGCCACTATCTAATAACCTCCTCTTTAACAGTTATTCATCTTTTTTAAAGGGCATGCCAATTAAACGTAAAAGTTCCTTTGCTTCTTCATCGTTTTTGGAATCTGTTGCAATTGTTATATTCATTCCCAATGTTGTGTTAACCCTATCAAATTCAATTTCCGGAAATATTAATTGCTCTTTAATTCCTAATGTATAATTACCTCGTCCATCGAAAGAATCAGGAGATATTCCCTGAAAATCCCTAATTCGAGCGATGGCAACATTAATTAATCTATCTAAAAATTCATACATTCTATTGCTCCTGAGGGTAACTTTACAACCAACAGGCATTCCTTTTCTTATTGAAAAATTTGATATAGATTTACTTGACTTTGTGATTACTGGTTTTTGACCAGTAATGGCTGTTATAACCTCAGTAGCTTCATCTATTATTTTTGCATCTTCTCTGGCTTTTCCTAAGCCCATATTGATAACTATTTTTTCAATTTTTGGAACTGCCATTTTATTTGTATAATTATATTTTTTCATTATTGCAGGTATAACTTCCTGCTGATATTTTTGCTTTAGTCTGGGTACCACTTGTTAACCTCCTAGACTTTGTCTATGATTTCTCCACATTTTTTACATACTCGGACTTTTGACCCTTCTTTTGTAACATCTCTCTTGATATTTGTAGGCTTACTGCATTTATTGCAAACCAATCTAACATTTGATAAATGAATAGGTCCTTCCTGTTTAACAATTCCACCCTGAGGTGATTTTTGAGTTGGTTTCATATGCTTCTTTAAGAAATTCACACCTTCTACGATAATTTCTTTTTTATTTGGAAAAATATCAATTATCTTTCCTTTTTTTCCTTTATCCTCGCCAGATATAACCAGGACATTATCTCCTTTTTTTAAAGCCACTTTCCCTTTTTGCATATTATAATCTCCTTTCCCAACACCTATACCACTTCGGGAGCGAGGGATATTATTTTCATATATTTTTTATCCCTTAATTCTCTAGCTACGGGACCAAATATTCTTGTTCCAATTGGTTCATTTTGATTATTTATAATAACAGCCGCATTATCATCAAAACGAATATAGGAACCATCGGGCCGTCCTACTTCCTTTTTTGTCCTGACAATAACGGCTTTTACTATTTCTCCTTTTTTTGCCGTGCCCCCTACATTTGCTTCTTTCACAGAAGCTACAATAACTTCCCCAATTCTGGCATATCTTTTTCTTGAACCGCCAAGTACTTTTATACATTGTATTTGCTTAGCACCAGAATTATCTGCTACAAAAAGTCTTGTCTGCATTTGTATCAATTTTTCCACACTCCCTTACAATTCATAAGATAATTAAAACTATACATGTTTTTTATTATAAACATTAAATCTATTTTCTTTTTTGAATAATTTCCGCAACTTCCCATCTTTTTCTTTTGCTCAATGGCTTTGAGGAAACAATTTTAACTTTATCTCCAACTTCACATATGTTTTTTTCATCATGAGCCATAAATTTTGAGCTTTTTCTTATTCTTTTCTTATAAAGCTTATGAGCAACTAAATAAGTTACTTGAACTACAACAGATTTCTCCATTGAATTACTGACTACATTCCCAATTCTGCTTATTTTTTCAGTTGAAATTGACATTAAACATCACCTTAATCCTTCTTTTCAATTATTTTTATAACTTAACTTTTAATACTTTCAGGTTTGTTTATTTTTTTATTTAACTCAATTTCCCTAAGTATCGTCTTGGTACGAGCAATTTCGTGTTTCACTTCTCTAATTTTCATAAAATTACTTAGTTGACCTGTGACTGATTGAAATCTGAGGCTAAATAATTCATCTTTCAAATCAGAGAGCTTTTTTTCTAATTCATTAACAGATAAATCTCTTAACTCACTTGCTTTCAATTTATCCCACCACCTGTTCTTCTCGCATAACAAAGCGAGTCTTAATTGGTAACTTATGAGAAGCCAATCTCATTGCTTCCATTGCTATCTTTTCTTCAACACCACCAAGTTCAAATAATACTGTTCCAGGCTTTACCACTGCTACCCAAAATTCCGGTGAACCCTTTCCTTTACCCATTCTTGTTTCAGCAGCAGTTTTGGTGACGGATTTATGAGGAAATACTCTTATCCATACTTTTCCACCTCTTTTGATAGCATGTGTAACAGCTATTCTTGCCGATTCTATTTGTGCACTTGTAATCCATGCTGTTTGCAACGCCTGTAAACCGTATTCCCCAAAAGCTATCATATTGCCTTTTTGGGCTTTTCCCTTCATTTTTCCACGTTGCATTTTTCTATATTTAGTTCTAGTTGGTTGGAGCATTTTCTTCCTCCCCTAATATTCCTGCTTTTTTATTATTAGTGTTCTCAGTATTATTTTTTATATATTTTCTGTCCTGCTCATCAGCTGAATCCACTGATTTTCCAGAAAAATTATTTTTTGGTAACACTTCACCTTTAAAAATCCAGACTTTGACTCCAACTTTTCCATAGGTAGTATTTGCTTCAGCAAAACCATAGTCTATATCTGCTCTTAATGTATGCAAAGGCAGCCGACCTTCCATGTGCCATTCAGTTCTAGCAATTTCAGCTCCACCTATTCTTCCGGCAATCATTATTTTAATACCTTCAGCTTTCATCTTAAGAGCTCTTGATGCAGCTTGTTTCATAATTCTTTTCGCGGAAGCTCTTCTTAATAATTGATTAGCTATATCTTCAGCAACTAACTGTCCATCAATTTCCGGACTTTTCACTTCCTTTATATTTATTTGCAAATCGTTATTCTGAATTAACTTTGATAGATTTTCTTTTAATTTATTAACCTCTGCTCCTTTTCTACCAATAATTATTCCTGGTCTAGCACAGTTAATGGTTATTCGGATTCTATTAGCAATACGTTCGATATTAACAGTTGAAATGCCTGCATTTTGTAAATTATCTTTTATGTATCTTCTAATCTTATAATCTTCGTAAACATTCTGACTATATTCTTTACGGCTAAACCATTTAACATCCCAATCTCTAATAATTCCTATACGTAAACCTTTTGGGTGAACTTTTTGTCCCAATTATCTTTCAACCCCTTTCTCTTCCACTTCAATTGTGATATGGCTTGTTCTTTTATGAATTCTTGCAGCCCTACCCATTGCCCTCGCTCTAAATCTTTTCAATGTAGGTCCTTCATCAACAAAAGCTTTATTTATATATAAATCATCAACACTCATGTCATGATTATTTTCAGCATTTGATATTGCTGATTTAAGCACCTTATAAATCATTTTTGCTGATCTATTAGGTAAAAACTTTAATTGTAATAACGCTGACCCAGTATCTTTTCCCTTTATCACTTCTATCATTTGTCGGCATTTTCTGGGAGATATTGGAATATATTTTCCAACAGATTTTACACCCATATTTCTCCTCCTATTTTGTTACTAAAAACATTAAATAATAATCACCCGAAAATGATAACTATTTAATTGATGTTGATCTTTCTGTATGAGCTCCATGTCCTTTAAATCTTCTAGTCGGTGAAAATTCACCTAATTTATGTCCTACCATATTCTCAGTAATATAAACTGGAACATGTTTCTTCCCATCGTGTACTGCGATTGTATGTCCTACCATTAAAGGGAATATAGTTGAATTTCTAGACCAGGTCTTTATTGGTTCCTTTTTTCTTTTCTTATTCAAATTACGTACCTTTTTTAATAATTTTTCATCAATATATGGACCTTTTTTAATTGATCTTGACATTTTTCAATCAATCCCCCTCATTTATTTATCTGTCCTTCTTTTTACAATATATCTATCTGAATCTTTTTTCTTTTTTCTTGTACGATAACCCTTTGCCAGTAAACCATTAGGTGAAGCAGGATGTCTTCCACCAGCTGATTTTCCTTCACCACCACCTAAAGGGTGGTCAATTGGATTCATAGCAACTCCACGTACCTTTGGTCTTCTACCCTTCCATCTACTCTTGCCTGCCTTACCCAGATCGATATTAGAATGGTTTAAGTTTCCTACCTGTCCTATTGTTGCACAACATTCTAAATTAATCAGCCTTACTTCTCCTGAGGGTAATTTTACATGAGCATACTTACCCTCTTTTGCCAATATTTGGGCAATTGCTCCTGCAGATCTTGCAAGAACTGCTCCCTGTCCTTTTTTCATTTCGATATTATGAATAAAAGTACCTTGTGGAATATCTTTCAAAGCCTTGGTATTACCAGGGCTTATTTCCGCTTTAGTACCCGATACTATTACATCGCCTATTTTTAATTTTGCAGGAGATATAATATATCTTTTTTCACCATCCATATACTTTAATAACGCAATTCTGGCAGAACGATTAGGGTCATATTCAATTGAAACAACCTTTGCAGGAATACCTTCTTTTTCCCTTAAGAAATCAATAAAACGATATTTTCTTTTTGTTCCTCCACCTTTTCTTCTAACCATGATACGACCGTCATTATTCCTACCGGCTTTTTTGCTCTTTCCTTTGGTTAAACTCTTCTCAGGTTTTGAGCAAGTTATATCTTCAAAGGTGGAAACAGTCATAAACCTTCTACCAGCTGATGTTGGCTTATACTTTTTTATATCTGCCACTTTAATCTACACCTTTCTTTTCTAATGTTATTTTTAAATATTATCCAATTCTTTTATTGTTTGACCATCGCTTAAAGTAATAATTGCCTTTTTCCATTGAGATGTTTTACCACTAAACCTTCCCATCTTTCTATTTTTTGATGGTACCTTTATAGTATTAACCTTATCTACCTTAACCTTAAACTTCTCTTCAACAACCTTTTTTATTTCGCTTTTATTGGAATTCATATCAACTTTAAACGAATATTTACCTTGTTCTTTGTCCCTAACGCTCTTTTCGGATATAATTGGATGAATTAAAATGATTTTCTGAGAGGTCATTATACAAATACCTCCTCTATAATTTTTAAAGCATCTTTAGTAACTAACATTTTTTGATAATTAACCAGATCATATGTATTTAACTTATTAGCAGTAATGACCATGGCATTTTGCAAATTATTAACGGCTCTTTTAATTTTTTCGTCATCTTTTTCTATTACAATGATTATTTTTTTCTCTGGTTCAATTTTTAATTTATCAAATATGTTTGTAATGTCACGGGTTTTTCCATTTTCTATCTCAATTTTATCTAATACGATTAAATTATCATTTTTAACCTTATCGGATAATACAGATTTTAAAGCTACTAAGCGCATCTTTCTCGGTATAGTATATCCATAATCTCTATTTTCTGGGCCAAAGACAACACCGCCTCCAGTCCAAAGAGGTGAACGGGTTGTACCTGCTCTCGCTCTGCCTGTTCCCTTTTGCTTCCAGGGCTTTTTCCCTCCACCACTTACATCACTTCTACCTTTAACAGAAGCAGTACCTCTTCTTTTCTCAGCAAGATAACGCTTTACAATCTGATGAACGATATGTTTATTTATTTTAGCATTGAACATATCTTCTTTTAGTTTTATTTCGCCTATTTTTTCACCTTCTACACTATGAACACTCATGTCAACCATGCAATACTCTCCTTCCTACGCAGATAAGTTAAAAGAACCCTTAGGATACTTTTTCGACCGCTACAAGAGAATTATTGGGACCAGGAATAGCTCCCTTTAATAAAATCAAGTTTCGATCAATATCAACTTTAACTATCTCAATATTTTTTATTTTTACTTTTTCATTACCCATTCTACCTGGCAATTTTTTTCCTTTAAATACTCTTGCTGCATCGGTTGCACCGATTGAACCAGTAGCTCGGTAATAATCTTTTTGTCCATGGGTTTTAGGTCCCCCGGAAAAGTTATGTCTTTTGATTGAACCGGCAAATCCTTTCCCTTTGCTAAAACCTATAATATTTACTTTTTCACCTTCCTTAAACATATCAACTTTTATTTCTGAACCAATATCATGTGTCTCGCTATTTTGGAATTTGAATTCCCTTAGAAACCTAAAAGGTTTGACTTTTTGCTTGCTAAAATAACCTTTTTGCGGTTTATTTATTTTTTTCTCTTCGATTGCTTCAAAACCAAGTTGAATAGCGTCATATTTATCATTTACTTCTGTTCTCTTGTTTACAATCACACATGGTCCGGCTTTCAACAAAGTTACTCCTACGCTATCTCCATTTTCTAAAAATATATTGGTCATGCCAATCTTTTTTCCTAAAATGCCAGCTTTCACAATACTACACCTCCAGGCAGATATATAAAGATTATTATAATTATTATTTCCTAATTATTTTATTTTTTGTTATTAAAGTGTTTTAATTTTTTAATAGAATATTTAATAACAATTATTTATTCCAATGTTTTTATTTCTATATCAATTCCAGAGGGTAAATCAAGGTGCATTAATGCCTCAACCGACTTTGATGAAGGATCAAGTATATCGATCATTCTTTTATGTGTTCTCATTTCAAATTGTTCTCTTGATTTTTTATCCACATGTGGTGACCTTAGAACACAATATTTATTAATTTCAGTCGGCAAAGGAATTGGTCCTGAATATTTTCCCCCTGTTTTTTTTATTGCATCAACTATTTTTAAAGCTGAGTTATCCAATATTCTGTGGTCATATCCTCTAAGCCTTATTCTTATTTTTTGCATGTTATTATTTCTACCTCCTCATTATTTAAGAGCAAATATAACAGCTATTCAACTACTTCAGTAACAACACCGGCTGCAATGGTTCTTCCACCTTCACGAATAGCAAAGCGTACTCCTTTTTCCATAGCAATAGGAGTAATCAACTCACCGGTAATTGTTATGTTATCACCTG